>JAGRMX010000156.1 GCA_020441025.1 Leptospiraceae bacterium | reverse complement strand
CGCATGGTTTCGGCGGTTTCGGCATCGATTTCACCGCCGGCGAGCATAGCTGCAATGCGCGCGTTCCATTTCATTTCCAGGTCCGCCTGAATCTGGCCTTCGGTGTGGTCGCCAACAGTGCCCAGTTCGGCTCGAATGCGCGCCTGCATCAGATCATACTCGGCGAGAATGGCAGGCGGTAAGGCTTCGCGGTTTCTCAAAATGTCCGCATTTAGATTGGCCACCACGTCCTTATCATTCTGCGTTATAGCTTCGGCCCCAAAATCGTAGTCAATTCCGGCGTACTGTCCATCGGCACCGAAGTTTAGCTGGTTCTGCATCCAGCCTTCTGCACCACTGAGTCCGTGTCGGTAGCGATCATTCACACCGATTGTATTCTTCGCACGCAACGCAAAGCTGCCGTCCCGGTTAAAGGTCAGTCCGCCGCCCGGCTTATACCAGGTTTCATATCGTTGATTCTCACCGCTGCCCTGTTGTCTGTCCGCGTCGTACGCATAATCAACCGAAACGCTGTTCATTTCACCCAGCTCATCAAAGGCCAGGTTGCCGCTTACGTTATGTTTGCCTTCTCCGTACGAACCGGTGAGACTGCCGCCGGTAAATCGATGTTCCTGATTGAAGTTCATGGACAGGCCGCCGTTAAAGCCGCCTTCTCTGTATCCGCCGCCTAAAGAGGCGCCCTGATAGTTGCCGCTACGATCGAAGTTAATGGCGCCGTTCACGCCGAATCCGCTTTGCGGTTGATAGCCGGCGCTCAATCGTCCGCCGTCGAATCCACCGGCGCCTTCATTGAAGTCCAGCGCCATGCCCACTTTTACATTTTCACTGAGTTTATAACCCACATCGACGGACGCGCCGAAACCGTCCCGGGAGTTGTACGAAAGATTTACATCCAGCATCTCTCCGGCTTTGGTCATATCCAATAGCGCGTTCAATCCACCCGATGCCAGACCGGCCAGCGCCGCCTTACCGCGATCTTCCTTGCGCGCGTTTAACGCGCCCATGTAGGCCTGCTTGGTTGCCATGTAACCGGCATAAATCAAAGTGCCGCCCGCCGGAGGTAATAAAACATTGCCGGCGGTGTTAGCGACGTAGCCCCCGGCGGTTTCCGCTACGGTTACGGCAAATCCCAGGTCTTCATCGTGTTGAGCGTTGCGCCAGACGTACGTTAAACCACCGGCGGCGTCTTCCGGTCGCCATTTCTGCGCTTCTTTTTTCGCGCGTTCTTTCTTCCATTGCTGAAATTTTTCCTGTAATCCGGCAGCCAGTTTCTGACAGGCCTGTAAATCGATGCCGGTCTTATCATCGCAGTTGGCCTGATTGGCCAGCTCATCCATAATCAACTCGTCGGTGTAATCCTTCCAGACCGTATCCAGCGGTTGCTTATCCGCCATGCCCTTGATTATAGTGGCCGGTATACCGCTGGACGCTTCGAAAGCTTTGTAAGCTTCCTCTTCCATCTTCGCGGCCAGGCTCTGTTCAAGTTGCTTGTGTAAATCGGCGTCACCCTGCCAGTGTTTAATCAAACCGGAAGGAATCGACATGAGATCGCCCATGGTGTCGGTTACCAATCCCTTGAAGCCGTCGAATACGGTTCGGGATCCGAATTGCCGCGCGAAATCGGCGCCGCTGATGGTTTCGCTGTGTGTTACCCCGCGACCTTCCTGTGCGGAGACGCTGGCCAGTTGCGGCCCCATACCCAACGGCACACTGATGGAAGCCGATCCGCTGAACCCACCGCGATCGGAATACTCCAGGTCCACTTCCATACCGGCCACACCATAACCGGCGTTGAATGTACCCTCGACCATTTCGGCCAGCACCGCTTTTTGATCGGCTCCGTCGCGCAACATGCCGTACGCGTTCTGCATGGTACCCAGGATTTTCAATTGTGGTATGCTGCTGTCGCTGAAGTTCATGCCCTCGGCGTCGGCGTAACGCATCGCCATGGTAACTCCACCGGTAGCATAATCCTCCGCGCGAAAACGACCGGCCTCCATGCGCGCTTCTTTCTTTTCCAGACGATCGCGCATGCCCTGTAACGTTTGCATAAGCATTTGTTGCAACGCCGGATCATCCACGCGCTTCGCGATTTCCGTATTCACCAGTTCCTGGGTGTAATCCTGCCAGGCATCCTGCATGTCCGCGCCGTCCGCGAAGGCGCCCACGATTGTTTCGGGCCAGCCCGTGGCCTTCGCGGCTTCCGAGATCATTTCATCGCGTAAATCGGTTTCGACCCAGTCGTTAAACGCTTCATGCACCGGTAAACCGGAGGTCAACACGCCCGAAACGATTCCGGAAGGAATGCCGAACGCTTCCGCGATTTCATTCGTGAACATTTGATTGGCCTGTTGCGAAACGGCGGTATTCAAATCGACTCCACCGGTAAACATGGCCATGGCCACCGATTTCAAGAAGCCACCCAGACCGCCCTTTTTGCTATTCTTGTAAGCTATGGCTGCGGCAATCTGGCTGGAACGGTCTTCGTAGAATCGTTTTTGATTCAATGCGGCCGCTTTCATGCTGTCCATCAGTCGATCCTGACTGCCCTGCATGTAATCGGTCATCTGCTCGAAGGTTTCCTGTCGGTTGGCACCGTACTCCTGCATGACACTGCGCGTATCCCATTCGGCGAACATGCTGCCCGTATCCGGCATGGCCACCGTGGGCGGCGGCGCGATTTCAATCATCTGCTCGGTCAACTCGGTCTGATAATGATCGGCGCTGGTACCGTCACCGCCGGTTCGAACGGCCCGACCGCTGTGTATCTGGCGCGTGGCCCGAATGGTACCGTTGTCCAGCACCGTAACCTGATAACCATCCAGTTGTTCCTGCGTACCGTTGGAATCCACGGTCACGCCGTCCACGCCGGTAATCATGGCGATCTGCTGGTTGATGATCTGCTCGCGCTCGTCGTTGATTTGATTGTGAATGGCGGTTGCCAGCGTCAGTTGTTTTAAGCCCAAGCCCAGATTGCGAAACTCATTGCCCAGATTGCTTACCAGTGCATAGTCCGGCGCGCTTGATTCTTTATCCAGAAAACTTAAATCGCGATTGGTGGCGGCGTTCTGATACTGCGCCAGCGTGGATGCAGCGGTTGTCGGTATGGAAGTAACCGTGGGTGCATTGGCATAAGAAAATGGTTCGTTCGCTGCGTTAGCATTCTCAGCGTTGGCCCGCTCCAGTTTTTGCTGAAAGGCGGCCCAGTCGCGGGTACCTTCGCGGTACTGTAAGCGCATGGCTTCAATCCATCTGGTTCGTTCCGAAATTAAGTGATCGCGCGAAGTTTCAAAATCGGCAACGGCGTCCGCCCTCTGTTGTGCGGCCTCGGTCTTAAACGCGTCCAGGTCGGCGTCAAAAGCGTCGGTCTGAGCTTCCCAGGTTGTAATGGCCGGCAGCAGGTTATCACGCCAGTGCCCCAGTACCGGGCGAATGTCGTCCACGTAACCCTGCCAGCGTACCGCGTTCGTTTCCGCCTGGGGATCATACCAATGAAAGTTTACTTTTAAGTCGAAATCGTGTTCGGCGTACGAATCGGTCCAGAAGCGCGGGCCGGTGCGAATTCCGAGCCGCACCCGGCTGCGATCGGAAACATTGCTTTTTACGAAAGCCTCATTGCCGCGATTGCTGTAGCACAAACGATTCACACCCAGTCCGCCGCCGCCACCGACGCCGCTGACGCCCTGGCCCTGTCCGCATAAATCGATGGAATCGATTCGGGTCACATCACCGATCAATCCGGCGGTGCGTTTTAAATAGTCCTTCATGCGATCCTGGCCGCGACCCTGAACCACATCCAGATACGCGGAAATGGGTTCGTTCGCGTTGATGGCGGCCCAATCCACGAGATTTTGCCGACAGGCTTCGTTATGTATGTCATAGTGCATGGGAACGCTGCCCGAGTTATACGCGCATTGACCACCGCGGCCTGAGTTCAAATGTACCGGATGCGGAGCGCTGCTCCAGTTGATGTCGCCCTCAATGCGATTTTGCCACATGGTCTGATTGGCCACCGCCGCCTGCTCCTGGGCGTCCAGGTAATCGTACATCATCTGCGCAATGACCGAAAGCGGCGCGTCGTTATCCAGTTTATCCTGGATGGCGTTGATCATGGTATTCAGATCGTCTCCAGCCGCGTTAAAGCGAGTCATGTCGGTAGTGCAGACATTGGTATTCGGATCGCAGTTTTCGGCGTGAAATAATCCGTTCGATTGTAAATAGGCGCGCATGGACACCAGCGTATCACTGATGCCGTTGCGCACATCGGTTTCGTACGCTTCAATGCGCAGGCGATCCTGTTCAAACTCCGCTTCACGCTGCGCGATTTGATCCAATAAAGACTGATGATCCATGGCCAGTTGACCCAGAGCAGTGTCATACTCATAGATCCCACGTTCCATGTTCGCGATGAATTCCTGCTCCCAGACGGCCATCTGTCTGGCCAGTTCCGCATCCACGGTCGCGTTTTCATCATTCGCAGCCGCTTCACCGCGATTGATTCCTCTGTCGGAATCTTCTTCCAGTTCGCGTCCGCGTTGCACCGCCAATGCGGCCAGGAAGGGATCGCGCTCGGCCTGAATGGCCAATTCGGCGTCAATTTCCCATTGATTGCGTACGGATTGTTTCTGTACCAATAGTTCGCGTAGCAGATAGTCCTTATACTCGGCGTCGGTTTGAAAATAATCCTGATTGTTGACGCTACTCAATTCGGCGGCGATCTGCGCATCGACATATGCCTCCCATTGGGCGGTCAATACGGCGCGTCCCTGGCTTACAATCCATTCCCAACCGGTTTCGGTCGTACTGCGACCCGCCAGATCGAAGATGGGTTGCATGTCATTGGAGTTGAAAGCCGGACGATCCAGTTGAGGTACGGGCACCGGTTGGGCGCGATAAGGCGTACTGAACGCGGTTATTAACATCAGAAGCAGCGCATATGCGGCCGGACGCGCGAATCCTTTCCGCACGTACCTTCGATTGATTACTTTCTTCGATGAAAAAATTACTATTCGCATACCAGCACCTCGCCGATGCTCCCGGAAACCACGCAAACACAGCACGAGATTATTATTAATTTTATAGTAATTAAAGTTAAATTAATTACCGACCCCGCAATCGCCGCGAAGCGGAACAACCAACAGCATGTGCGATCAAATTTTTCAAGTTTAAATTTTAAAATTGATTTTAAAACGCATTTTATAACACAGATCAAGCACCATGAAACAGGAGCAAAGAAATGCAACAACGCTCGCATCAATACGCATCGGCATTTATATATACCTTACTTGCAATGACACTGGCAATGAACGGGGCATGCGGTGGAACAAACGAAGCGGAAATCGAAAAAAAATACGAAGAAGCGATTCAACTGTACAATCGGAATAAACCCGAAGAAGCACGGGAAAAACTGCGCTCGTTACTGGAGGAAGAGGATGAGTATCTGCCGGCCTTGATCATGCTGGGCAAACTGGATTATTATGATCACAAATACCCGCAGGCCGAAGATGCGTTCGATCGTGCGTTAAGCATAGATGACTACAGCATTGACGCCTTATTCTGGAGAGCACGGGCGCGCATGACCCAGGAAGATGCGGAAAAACAATCGGAAGCGTTATCCGATTTAAAACTGATTCTGGAACGCGATAGCTCGCACCAGGAAGCATGGTACGCTATGGGTTTACTGCATGAACGCAACGGCCGGATGGATCAGGCCATCGCGGCCTATCGCACTGCGCTATTACAGAGCACCCGTACGGGCCTGGTGCATTTACAACTGGGCAACGTGTATGAAAAGGCCGGGTTACATGAGCAGGCGGACATTCATTACCGGCAGGCGCTTTTGTTTAATCCCGATGCGGGTCTGCGTGATCTGATCCAACGCGCGCGCGAACAACGCCAATCCGAATCGACAGGGGACGTACCGGATGCCGATAAATCGCCCTCTGCACCCGATCAGGACGCTTGACGATTTAGCCGATATATGAAAGAACGGTCGAATCAATGAACCCGTCTCGCTTCCATAGCACTCGCGCGCGGTCGATTTTTCGGTCGGCCTTCCGAACTGCCCGCCGTCAATTGCGGACACTGAACGCGTATGTACTATCCGGTATGCTATCTGTGGTGGTCGTGGTCGCTCTGCGTCCCCCCGCAACCGGTTGAACAGGCAGGAAACGAAACAGCAAAAAACCCGCCAGAGTCGATCGGCGGGTTTTTTTAGCGCCCGTCGTCCCGGCTCCTGGCTTGAACAGGAGCTCAACATGCAAACTTCCACAACAATCCGGCTGAAGGGCGCGGAACTGGTCGTCCGGTTTCTGGAATCTATGGGCGTGCGCGTGGTCTTTGGCATCCCCGGTGGGGCCAGCCTCCCGTTGTATGATGCGCTCTATAATAGAAGAAACCACATCGAACACATCCTGGCGCGGCATGAACAGGGCGCGGCCTTCATGGCTCAGGGCTATGCGCGCGCCCGGAGTACAATCGGCGTGTGCCTGGCCAGTTCCGGACCGGGAGCCACCAACCTGGTTACCGCTGTGGCCGATGCCAGAATGGACGGCATTCCGCTGCTGGTTATTACCGGCCAGGTTCCATCGCACTTAATTGGCACGGATGCCTTTCAGGAAACCGATGTGGCCGCCATGGCGGCGCCGATCAGCAAGCGAGTGTTCGCCGTACGTGATGTACAAACACTGCCGGACATTCTGGAAGAAGCTTATAACCTGGCCATCAGCGGTCGACCCGGTCCGGTCTGGATTGATATTCCCAAAGACATCCAGCAGGCCGAGGTAAGTTTTGATGAAACGCGATTTTCGATTCGAATTCCGACGCGATTACACGACGCGCGTAACGGTCGCGCAGCACTCGCCCGGACCGATGCACGAACACAGGCGACCGACTCCGACCTGGCGGTTTTAATGGAACGCGCCGCCAACTTACTGGAAGCGGGGGAACGGCCCCTGGTATTGCTGGGCGGCGGGGCGGCCCGTTCCGCCGCAACGGGATTAATTCGCGCGTTCTGTCGGCGTAACGCTTTGCCGTCGGTGTGTACATTGCACGGCCTCGGCGTCATGCCTGTCGATGAACCGCTGTTTGCCGGTATGATCGGCATGCACGGTTTGCCGGCCGCCAATCGATTGCTGGATCGTTGCGATGTATTGTTGTCCATCGGAGCGCGTTTCGATGACCGCGCTACCGGCAATGTTCAAAAGTTTGCCCTTCAGGCGCGCATCATTCACGTGGATATCCAGGCCTCGCAGATCGGTCGCACCGTATCGGTCGATACGGGCATAGTCTGTGATGCCCGCCGGTTCGCGGGGGCCATGTTACAACGATTGAGTTCCCGTACGCGCCCGGCCTGGCGAGCGGAATTGGACGCCATTCGGGCGGCGTCGCAACAACCGCATGCCACGGGGTCAAATCACGCAGTGCACGCTATGTTTGCGTCCCTGGGCGAAGTATTGCCGCCCGATCGGATTATCATGACGACCGATGTAGGCCAGCACCAGATGTGGGCCGCTCAGAGCTATGCCTTTCGCAAA
>JAGRMX010000155.1 GCA_020441025.1 Leptospiraceae bacterium | reverse complement strand
ATGACGAACTTACTGACACCCAGCTTATCATGCAGCGTGAGCATGCCCCAGCCCAGCATGCTTATGTAGGCCGCATGGCCGGGCAACACTCCAATCAAACCATCATGCACCGGAACCTGAGCGTACTTCACCTCGTTCTCATACAATAGAGCCGCCGGAGAGACAATGCTCAGGTGGATGGTTTTATCTTTGTGTTCGCCCTCTGCCATGTTTTACCTGCCGTTCAGATGTGGTCGGGTACGAATTCGATCAGACCCGCGCCCCCATACTTTTGGCGTTTTCAATTACATCTTCAATGGTGCCGGTCATGTAGAAGGCCTGTTCCGGCAGGTGATCGTATTCACCCGAAACCAGCGCCTGGAATGAGCGGATAGTATCCGATAGCTTGGTATAGATACCCGGTCTTCCGGTAAACTGCTCGGCCACGTGGAAAGGCTGCGAAAGGAATTTCTCAATCTTCCGGGCCCGTGCCACCAGGATTTTATCGTCTTCGGATAGTTCGTCCATACCCAGAATGGCAATGATGTCCTGTAAGTCTTTATAACGTTGCAGAATTCGCTGCACTTCACGGGCGACACCGTAGTGCTCTTCGCCTACAATCTGTGGCTGTAAGGCACGCGAGGAGGAATCGATCGGATCCACCGCCGGATAAATCCCCTTCTCCGAAATGGCCCGGGAAAGAACCGTCTGAGCGTCCAGGTGGGCAAAAGCCGCCGCCGGGGCCGGGTCGGTCAGGTCATCCGCGGGAACATAAATGGCCTGCACGGACGTAATCGACCCGTGCTTGGTAGAGGTAATTCGTTCCTGTAAGGCGCCCATCTCGGTGGCCAGCGTCGGCTGGTATCCTACCGCGGAAGGCATACGACCCAGTAGAGCCGAAACTTCCGAACCGGCCTGGGAGAAACGGAAAATGTTATCCACGAACAGCAGACAGTCCGTTCCGGTTGTGTCGCGCAGGGTTTCCACCATGGTCAGCGCCGACAGTGCCACGCGCAGGCGGGCCCCGGGAGGTTCATTCATCTGGCCATAGCAGAGTACCGCACGACTCAATACGCCCGATTCTTCCATTTCTAACCAGAGGTCGGTACCTTCCCGGGTGCGTTCGCCCACACCGGCGAAAACCGAATAACCGCCATGGGCTTTGGCCACGTTGTTAATGAGTTCCATAATCACAACGGTCTTACCGACACCGGCACCGCCGAATAGACCGGTCTTTCCACCGCGGGTATACGGCGCGAGCAGATCGATGACCTTGATGCCGGTTTCAAAAATCTCTACCGTCGGTTCCAGCTCTTCCATACTGGGTGCTTTCTGGTGAATGGGACGGCGTTCTTTCACTTCTACCGGTCCGCGTTCATCTACCGTCTCACCCAGCACATTAAAAATACGTCCGAGGGTGGATTCGCCCACCGGCACGGAGATGGGGCTCCCGGTATCGATTACTTCCTGGCCACGCACCAACCCGTCCGTAGAAGACAGAGCCACCGTGCGCACCGAATTGCCGCCGAGATGCTGCTGGACTTCTGCAACAACCTTTTCGGTTTTACCTTCACGGGTTACTTCAATATCGATTGCGTTGTAAATTTCGGGCAACTCATCAAATACCATGTCCACCACTGAACCGAGTACCTGCAAAATTTTGCCTTTGTTCTTGCCGTTGTTGCTCATATAACCTGCCTCTGGCGCTCCAATATTTACAATTCCTGTGTGTTTGTTTAGACGGCGTCCGCGCCGGCTACAATTTCACTCAATTCCTGAGTAATGCTGGCCTGACGGGCGCGGTTGTATTCCCGGGTCAGATTTTTCAGCATTTCACCGGCCGCATCGGTGGCGTTCTTCATAGCCACACGACGATAGATCTGTTCCGAAGCCGCCGCCTCCAGTAATGCGCCGTACATACTGGTCTTCACCGCCAGGGGAATCATATTCAGCATGATCTGTTCCGGAGAAGGATCATAGATCACCGGTCCCTGAATGGTTTTCACTTCCGCCTTCAATTTGCCTTCATGCTGATCGGCCTCTCCGGTCATTTCTTTTAAACCGATGGGCAACAGCCGATTCACTTCCGGTGTCTGGCGACCGGCGCTGTGATACACCGTGGAAATAATATCCACACGATCATAACGATCGCGCACAAATTCATTCATGAAAAAGTTGGCCAGATCCTCGGCCTGTTCATAGGTGAAGTTGTCATCAATATCCAGGAATGCTTTTTCTACCGGAATATCGATAAACTTAAAATACGACGTGGCCTTTTTGCCCACCGCATACACATCCGCCTTTCGGCCTTCACTGCGCAGGATTTCAAGTTGTACCCGGGCCAGTTTGAGAACATTGGAGTTATAGCCACCGCACAAACCGCGATTGGCGGTAATGACCAATAGAGCGATTCGCTCGGGGTTTTCTTTACGACGCATCAGCGGCGAATCAATATGCGCGGCCCCCGCCTCTACCAGCGTGGCCATGATATCATGCAGCTTGCGGGTATACGGCTGTGCCGCGTTGACCCGATCCACCAGCTTCTTGGACTTGGCGGTGGATACCATTTCCATGGTGCGGGTGATCTTACGCGTATTGCGAACCGAGGCAATGCGCTTCTTGATGATTTTTGAGCCGGCCATACTGTTGGTGATACTCCTTCGTTATGCCCGAATCAGGCGTGACTCCGAATCTCCGCCGCTTTGCCCTCGCGATAGGCCCGTACAAAATCCTGGATGGTTTTTTCCAGTGTCTCTTCGCTTTCAATCTTACCGGACTCACGGATCCCTTTTAAAATTTCCGGATGCGCGTGCTTGATGTGGTCGATCAGTTTCACGTCAAAATCGCGTACTTTATCGACTTCGACCTTATCGACGAACCCACGGTTTACGGCAAAGATACTGACCACCTGCTCTTCAACAGGCCAGGGTTGTGATTCGTTTTGCTTTAAGATTTCCAATACACGATATCCGCGGTCTAATTGGGACTGAGTTGTGGGGTCCAATTCCGTTCCCAACTGCGCGAAGGCTTCCAGTTCACGGAACTGAGCGAGGTCCAGCTTTAAACGTCCGGCTACGGATTTCATGGCCTTAATCTGGGCGGCGCCACCCACCCGACTCACGGAAATACCCACGTCCACAGCCGGTCGCTGACCCGAAGCAAACAGGTTGGGTTGTAGATAAATCTGACCATCGGTAATAGAAATAACGTTAGTTGGAATATACGCGCTCACCTCACCTTCCTGGGTTTCGATGATGGGCAGAGCCGTAAGCGATCCGGCTCCGTATTTATCGTTCATTTTTACGGCGCGTTCCAGCAGGCGACTGTGCAGGTAGAACACGTCTCCCGGATAGGCTTCCCGACCGGGCGGACGACGCAGTAACAGCGACATCTGACGATATGCGTTGGCATGCTTACTCAGGTCATCATAGACGACCAGCGTCGGATTGCCATGATCGTACATGAAGTACTCGGCGATTGTGCATCCCGTATACGGCGCCAGATACTGGAGTGGCGCCGGATCGGATGCGCCTGCCAGTACGATGGTGGTGTAATCCATGCAACCCAGCTTCTCCAATTTCTGCTCGATTACGGCCACGTTGGATGCTTTTTGGCCGATGGCCACGTAGACGCATTTTACGCCCTTTCCTTTTTGATTGATAATGGTATCGATGGCAATGGCGGTCTTGCCGGTGCCACGGTCGCCGATGATCAACTCGCGCTGACCGCGCCCGATGGGAATCATGGCGTCAATGGCCTTGATGCCGGTCTGCATGGGTTCATGCACCGGCTTACGCTTGGCGATGCCCGGAGCAATGATCTCTACCGGACGGGTTTTATCGGTATGAATGGGACCTTTGCCGTCCAGCGGGCGGCCCATACCGTCCACAATACGACCCAGCATGGCATCGCCCACCGGAACTTCCAGAACGCGGCCCAATCGCTTTACCTGATCGCCTTCTTCCAGGTCGGTATAATCGCCCAGAACCACGACACCCACGGAGTTTTCTTCCAGGTTGAAAGCCAGGCCCAGAGTTCCGTTATCGAACTCGACCATTTCGTTGAACATGACCTTGTCCAGACCGTATACGCGGGCAATACCGTCACCGACGGCCAGAATCTCTCCGACTTCGGCCATGTCGAGTTTGCTCTGAAAGCTGCTGATTTCTTTTTTCAGAACGCTGGAAATTTCATCGGTCTTAATTTTCATAATAGGCCTCGCCTGCTATTTTGCGTTGGGTCATTTGATTGCGCATGCGTCTCAAACGATTGCGCAGGGTTGTATCAATTAATAAGTCTTCCGAGCGGAGCAGAAATCCGCCGATCAGTTCCGGTCGAACGCGAGCGACCAGTACGACGCTACGCTTTAAACGTTCGGTTAAAGTTTTTGTGAGTTGCTCCTGTTGAGCGTCGTCCAATGCAACGGCACTTTCCACAATCACGTGCCGACGCTCCAGGCGATCGTCCACCAGTCGCAGAAAATGCTGTTCGATTTCGGGCAGGTATTCAAATCTACGGCGCTTGATCAGCGTGCCCAGAAAGTTATACAGAGTTTCGCTGACCACCGGCTTGATTACGGAATTGAGAACATTGATTTTGTCTTCCGGCGACAATACCGGCGATTGGAAAAATCGCCATACCAGTTCGTCGCTCTGAACGGCGCTGACAACCTGCTTCAGCTCTTCCGCCGCCTCATCCAGTCGGGCGTTTTCCCAGAGTTCAACATAAGCTTCAGTATATACCGATGCTATTTTTCCGTCTTGCTGCATATACCCCGACCGTCAGTCTATATTACGCGCCGCGCAGATCTTTAATGCTTTCTTCAATTAAGCGCGCATGATCTTCAGGCGAAATATCCTTCTCCAGAATACGGGCCGCCACCGCAATGGACAACTCGGTCACCTGTTGGTGGATTTGATGCAACGCATCGTCCCGGGCCATGTTGACTTCCCGTACCGCACGATTCTTGAGTTCTTCCGCTTCCTGGCGGGCTTTTTCCAGAATCTCATTCTTGAGTTCTTCCCCGTCTTTGCGGGCCTCTTGAATGATATGCTGGCCTTCCTCACGCAAACCATTCAAACGATTCTCGTAGTCGGCCAGCTTCGCCTCGGCATCAGAACGGAGTTTTTCCGCACGATCAATGTCCGCATGAATCTTCCCGGCGCGCTCATCCAGAGCCGCTGTAATGGGTCCCCATGCGAACTTCCATAACAGAAAGAGCACGATGCCAAAAATGATAAAGGTCCAGATTACCAGACCGGGATCGACATCCAGTAGCGCGAAATCGCCTTCGCCCAGATATTCCAATAACATCGTGCTTCTCCTCAGTTCCTTAAATTACTTCAGATGAAACGTACGCGGAAATTACTCCTGCACGTTCTGTTGAACAGCCTGCGGTGCCTGCGGCGCGAATTTACCGATCAGGTCGCCGTTGACTTCCAGACCCAGCAGCAGCACAATCACGAGCGCAAACAGAGTTACACCTTCAATCAGGGCCGCCGCAATAATCATGGCGGTCTGAATTTTTCCGGCTGCTTCCGGTTGGCGACTCATGCCTTCTACCGCCTGGCCGCCGATGCGTCCAATACCAACTGCTGCACCAAAAATTACCAGTCCAGCACCAACTCCTACTCCGACAAATGCTAAAGCGATCATAGTTCCTCCAAAATCAACAATCTCCAGGTATTGATTCCATTCATTTAATAAAGTTCAAAATGAGTTCCGTGAGCTTAATGCCGGTGCATTACCGAGCCAATAAACAATGAAGTCAGCATGGCAAAAATAAACGCCTGCAAGAAAGCCACCAGAATTTCCAGAAAGTATATGGCGACAGCCCCGGCAACCGAAGCCATGGTGATGCCCACACCGCCGATCACACCGAATACTCCGGCAAACCAGAGCGCCTTGGCCTGAAATATGAATCCCACCAGAGCCAGAATCACAACGTGGCCGCCAGTCATATTCGCAAGGAGACGTACCGTCAGCGCAAAACCTTTGGCCAGCGGGCTGACAATAAACTCAAGAACCCACATAATGGGATACAAAAACAGGGGCACACCGTTCGGAACCGAATGCCACAGGAATTTAAATCCCTGGTAGCGAAATCCGGTCACCCAGATCATCAAAGTGGCGATGAGAGCCAGCGCAAGGTTTACCGAAATATCACCGGTAATGGTCATGCCGGGCCAGATTGCAAGGATGGCCGGCGACGTAGAACCGGGACCATGTCCGCCGGCGTGATGACCGCTGAACGCTTCCTGAATTTTCAGCACCGCTTCCCCGATGGGCGGAAACAATCCGGCAATATTACCAAATAGAATAAAGAAAAATAGCGTAAGTATATACGGTTGAAAACCTTTAGAATGGCCATCCATGGCCGGATCGGCCACGTCATAGCGCACCCATTGCACCATGGCTTCCAGACCGTTCGCGAAACGACCCTGCACCCTATGAGGATTGGACGCGATCCGACGCGCTCCCACAATCATGATGATCAATAGCAACAGGGACACAACACCCATCATGGCGACACGGCGGGTAACGTGCAGGGGAATCCCACCGGCGTATCGGTACAATCCCGTTTCGTCCTTAAAGGTGTACCTCTTCAGGAACTGCGTATCATTAAAGTCCGGATGCCCCGGACGCACTTTTTCGCCACCGATATGTAACTCAAAAATAACGGAGTCCATAAGGTGATGAACAAGTACTTCTTGAAAAACAAAGTCATGCTCACCTTGAATCACATCATCACTGTCTATATCGGACGTGGTCTCGGCCCATAGCGATGGCGTGATTCCAGGCAGGATAAGGAGCGTGCAAAGCGCGATTGTTCGCTGAAGAATTCGCTTTTTTGCGGACAATTTAGCTGACATGGGTGTCTCGTCAGCGGTCATGATCCTCGCGGCAGGTCAGGCTGACAACCTGAAAACATAAAAAACTGCCTGTCGTTATTAGATACAACCACAACGCCGGTCGAATGTAACTTGCATCTATTAATAAGAGCACAACCAATAAACCCAGCAGGCCGCCGACTCGGACAACAATGCCGCTCAATGCGACTGTCACCGCCCGAAAGGGTCGTTCACGCGCGTCCATTTCTCGTAGAACAAAAAACGGATAACTACACAGCAGCGCAAGCAGGTGCGCGCCCAGGCGTGCGTGCACGGGAATCGCATCGGCGGAAAATAACAGGCAACCCGGTACCAACGCAATCGGAAAGGCCAGCAGTACAATCAGGGAATGCCGTAACGATTCTCGACCGGCCGGACTCATGATCCATCAGCCTCGTTGGAATCGGACCCGCGACCTGGATAGCGCCTGGAGGCGTCACCGATACGCCGTGCGGTTTCATCAATCTCCCGTTCCAGACGATTGATTCGTTCATCGTTAGATTCAGGAATGGACCGACGGCGCTCGCGAAATTTCCGATCCTGTTCTTCGCCCTGTTTCTGTAATTCAGAGACCCGTCGCAACAAGTAGTAAAAACTGGCGGCCAGGCCGGCGAAAAGCCCTATAAACAGAAACAGATGCGAATCCATTTCTTGCCAGTAATCGATCAGATAACC
>JAGRMX010000154.1 GCA_020441025.1 Leptospiraceae bacterium | reverse complement strand
GCTTGAAGGATTGTGCAAGAATAAAAACGATCCGGTATTGAAATACCCACGATAATAGCTTACTCTGATTGCAGGAACGATTGATGAATACCTGGAAATCGGAGGATCTTAAAACAATTGTCACGGCGGATGATTTGCATATTGCTCCCCTGCGAACGGACGGAAAATCGTACGGCACTCCCACCTGGATCTGGTGCGTGGCCGTCGATGGAGATTTATATGTGCGCGCTTATCACGGACAGAACTCCCGATGGTACGGCGCGGCGGTAAGTCAAAACAAAGGTCGAATCATTGCCGCCGGAAAAACCGAGCAGGTTCGCTTTGAAACCGTCAATGCGGATCTATGCGATTCGATCGATGCGGCCTATCGTGCTAAATATGCCGGTAGCCCTTATCTGGATTCCATGATCTCCGCTCGTGCTCGATGGGCTACGATCAGAATCATACCGGATAAGGGATAGATCCGGATACTCGTACGGTGCCTTGAGTCGCTCTATAATTGAATCCATCCGCTAATTAGTTTGAGTTTTATAAAAAATCGGAAACAGCATTTTAACGCTGCGTTGACCGGAGGAGAAACAATGAAAGATAACATTAAAGGCAAAGTGATAGTGATTACCGGCGCATCCAGTGGTATGGGTGCGGCAGCGGCGAAGGATCTGGCCGGCATGGGCGCGAAGGTCGCACTGGGTGCGCGCCGCAAAGACCGTCTGGAATCGTTGGTAAAAGAAATTCGGCAAGCCGGAGGTGATGCGGTGGCCGTGGCGACCGACGTCGCCAGAATGGATGATGTAAAAAAGTTGGTAGATACGGCCAAAGAGCAATACGGACGTGTGGATGTGGTATTCAATAATGCCGGTCTTATGCCGCTGTCGCCGCTGGAGAGTTTAAAAATCGATGAATGGGATCAGATGGTCGATGTGAATATCAAGGGCACTCTGTACGGTATTGCCGCGGCGTTACCATATATGAAGGCGCAAAAATCCGGTCATATCATCAACGTTTCATCCGTTTACGGGCACATAGTCGTTGCTACCGGCGCTGTGTATTGCGCGACGAAGCATGCGGTGCGGGCCATTTCCGAGGGATTGCGCCAGGAAGTGAAAGAGTACAATATTCGCGTAACTACTATTTCACCCGGCGCCGTAGATACCGAATTGACTCAGCACATTACCGAGCCGGGCCTGGGTGATAATGTGCGTGATGTTGTAAAGAAAATCGGAGTTCCCGCGTCCACCATGTCCGATATGGTGGCGTTCGCCATTTCGCAACCCGAGAATGTGGACGTGAATGAGATTCTATTTCGCCCTACGGTGCAGACTCAATAAGCGCTTCTGAAAATGATGGGATGGACGGGTGCCGGGACTTGATAGCCGGTGCAACTATTCAGGAGCGACGGATACTTTAGATGGGGCCCTTATTTACCAGGGCAAAAGTTTTTTTCGCTGGTTTATAAGCGAAGTTTACTGAAGAATGATTCTGCCACCGGGTTTTTTCTGAATGTTTCTAAGAGCTGACTGGAGAGTTAAAGCATTAGCGACCAAGCCAACTGCTAAAACTTGTTCATATAACCGGAGCGCAGTACAGAGTCACAAAAGCTGGCATTGGCTTTGGTGTCGATAACCAGCACCTTGTCATTTGACTGCGGCATGGCGTATATTTTTCCATTAGAAGCCAGCGCGCCACCCAGGAAGATGCCGACTGTCGCGATCGTTGTAGTTGAATTGGTATCAGGATCGATCACCAGCACATTGCCAGAGTTACGTGGAATACCATAAATGCGGCCATCAGCGCCCAACACTGCGCCATAATAAAGCGTGGTTCCCGAAAAACCGGTGATGCTGGTACTGTCCTTACTATTTGTGGCAGGGTCCACAATCAGTACATGATTCGCATCGCGCGGTACGAAATAAATCTTGCCATTGGGGGCCAGGGCGCCGCCGCCATATGCGTTACCACCGGGCAAACCGGTTATGCTGCTTGTATCGACAGTGTTACTGGTCGGGTCGATGATGAGCATTTCGGTCGAGTCTTTGGCAATCGTGTAAATCTTGCCATTAGATGCCAGCACTCCGCCCATCCATTTGTAAGGTCCGGCACCCAAACCGGTTATTGTTGAATTATCCAGACTATTCGTCTGGGGATCGAGGATCATTACCTCATCAGCGCCATAGGGCGGGAAATAGATTTTTCCATTTGGAGCCGAGACACCAGCGTAATAATTTGAATTGGCTAATGGAAAACTGGTAATCGTTGAAAGGTCACCGGTATCAGTGGCTGGATCAAAAATTGGAACAACACTACTATTTCCAAAAGGTACTGCAAAAAGCTTGTCGTTAAACCCATAAGCAAAAGTAAAATAATTGCTGGCTGTAATCCCACTGACCTGTATTTCGGTTGTTGTATCTGAGGACGGGTTGACTTTTAATACTTTGTCGCTATTATACGGTACGCCATATATACTACCGTTGGCCGCCAGAATCGGGCCACCCCATTGGAGTGTCGATACTGTTAAATACAATACCGTCGGAGAGCCAGAGCTGCCATTGCCGGTGATACTTTGGATATAGGCTAAGTATGTGCTACCGTTTTCTGGTTGAGTAACTTCCTGCGGTGTTTTGGAACAAATATTTAACGAATTGTCCGTACCGCTTATCAGCAGGAGCAGCACATTCTCTATATTGCTGTCCGAAAAAGTGGGTAAGCAACGCGTGCACAGGGTGGGCAGCAGTATGCTGCCGAGTATGAATAGAAATGTATGCAAAGCCCTGTTCATAAGACACATTCGAATAATGAACCTGTACCGTTTTCGCGGACAGTCAGGCGGCCTTTTTGGTCAGCTCAAATTCATCCGGGCTCATGTAGTCCAAGCGTGAAAGGATTCGCCTGCGATTTTAGAACCCTCACTTTTGTCTGAACAGCGTGGCGAGCGTGTCAAACACATTTTTCAATTCTTGCGTGTCTCAATCATCTAGTGGCCTGACTCAATGCGCGAGTGCGCCGCTCGCGCCAGTCCGTCCTTTCAGATAACCGTCGACAGAATGCTGTACGCCATATAAAGCCGTCCTGCTCCAACACTCGAAATAAATCCGGTTGGATGGTGCCATTACTGTCCGTTAGAAACGGAATGGCCGGTTCGTCGGTTCCGATACGCTCTCTTAATCGAGCCGACCGTACGTCAATTCCATAGGATTCGTATATGGCCGCCAGGGCCAGATACCCACAGGAATGAGCGTCGCGCTGAACTTTCGGATACAACGCAAGCGGTGTTGGTCGTAATTCAAGCCGTACCGGAGTGGGAGCCGTGTTCCACTCTCCCGCCTGGCTGTTCCGGGTTACCGATAGGGCGACGAGTAGACAGCAAATAAACTGAATATAATTGGTCCGCACTCTTTTGATTTAACCCGGGCAAATTTTCGGTCAAGCAATATTGAAAGCAGACTGATGAAATTAAGCGTGAGCCGTCGCATGAAAAGAAAACGGAGCGATTCTTTCGCGTGTTGCGAAACGGCGGCGTGGTTCCACTGTCGCACGCACCGTTATCCGATACGCGACGTATTGAAATCACGCCGGGCCAACACAGAAGATATTATTGTACTCGTATCGGCGGCCATACTGAAGCGCCGAAATCAATATGATCAAGTTCTTTTTCAGACGCTCATAGCAGCCAGGTTTCCTTTTAAGTGCTTGCAGGCTTTGCAAGGTGTCGTATAAATTAACGGATTCGAAACGACGGGCTGTCCTTGTGCGCAAGTAAGGACGATATTCCGCTCCGATTTGCGCCATTCGTCGTTTGCAATGCAGGCCGGCGCCCGAATCTACAATCAAAATGTCAGCAGATGGATTAGAAGCACAACTGTCGCTTGTATCGGCGGTAGTTACAACATTTATATCGATCGCAGTTTTTACTCAACGTTCGGCACCGGAACGTAATCGATATCTGGCTTGTGGTGTGGGCGTTACCGCGTTGGTCCTCTGGGGCCGGTACCTGTTTTTTATCGGCTCCGATGTCGTGTCTTACATACCCTTTGTTATATTTCCAATGCTCTGGTTCCAGGGGCCCATGTTTTTGCGATATTTTGAGGAATGCCTTTCCGCTCCGCGCTTCTGGCCTACGTTAAAGTATTATTTGCTGGGATTAGCCGTCATCAGTCTGGGTGTTCATACCGTTCTGTTTATTATCTTTCCGGAAATTCGAAATAAGAACCTGGTGCTGACCCAGTCCGGATTGATTGGACTGTATTCGGCCGTATACATCTTCTGTGTCGCCGTTTTTCAGGGGTTCATATATATAATAATCCTGATGCGCACTCTGCAAAATGATGCGGTGGTCACCGAAACGGATAATTTGGATTGGTCCGGAGGTCGATTGAGCGGCGTCCGGCGGTGGTTGTATTTTATTGCCGTGATGATGTTGCTGAACTTTTCCATGTATGCGGGCAGCGCTCTCTTGAAGCTGGGTGAAGTTCTGGATACTCCGTTTCATTTGCTGGAAATAACTTACAATGTTTTGCTGTTCCTGATTATGTTATACCATTTATTCAAATGGCCTTTGTTGCTGAACGGCGGCACAAATAGCAACCGCCGGTATGCCAGACAATCACTGCCGGCCGAGGATGCGAAGGCGTATCAAAAAAAATTGCTGAATTATATGGAAGCACATCGGCCCTTTCTCAATGAACAATTGAATCTGGATCAATTGGCCGGATTGACCGATATACCGAAGCATCATCTATCGATTGTAATCAATCGGGATCTTGGCGAAAATTTTTTCAGCTTTCTCGCCAACTATCGCGTGGCGGAAGCATGTCGATTGATGGAAGATCCGACCAGGCAATCCGACAGCATGATTGCTATATGCTACGCTTCGGGCTTTCAATCCAAATCGGCATTTAACAGTGCGTTTAAACGAATCACCGGCCGGACTCCCGGACAGTATCGCAAACAGATCCAATCGATGAATCCCAAATTATCAGAATGAACTTATACGCATCATTTGAGTGTAAATTTTATGGACCTTATGGCCGGCTATTTCGGACGTGGAACATTTTTGATTTCACCAAATAGTCCGAAATCCGTGCCACCCAATCGCGAGAGCGGATCGACTTTCTCGGCCATTACGTTTAATCGACCCTTTTCATCCAGACTGCCTACTTCGTCAGCGATATAAATATGTTTTACCCGACCAATGATCAATCCCTGCGGCGTGTTTCCGATTTCAATGATCTGTTCTTTTTCACAGGCAAAGGCAATGCGGGCCGCTTTAAGGCGCGGCAGGGGGCAGGTATCCTCGGATTTAAAGTCGTCATTATAAAACGGAACGGTCTCCAGGTCGATTGTATTCAATTCCGAATCGCCGTGTGGCAGAGAGGCCGATGTCATGGTGACCGCTTCGGCCCATTCTCGATGGGGAATGTGAATCACAAAATGCCGCCGCTCGTCGATGTTCACCCAGGTGTCCTTTTTGCTGCCGTCCGGTTTTTTACCGATGGAAAGCATGATCAACGGCGGATTGCTGGAGATGCCGTTGAAATAGGAAAAGGGCGCCAGGTTGAAACTATTCGCGGGACCGTTATCGCTGAGCACCCAGGCGATGGGGCGCGGAAAGATGGTCTGGATAAACGTATAGTACACCTGGTTGGTGGAAAGCTCTTTCAGATCTACAATCATACCGCATGAAGTTAAAGCAATGCTTGGTTGTCAACCGACTGAATGCTCGCGGCCTGTCCGGCCGAAAACGAATTGCGACATCGGGTTGACCGTACAGGGTCCTCTGTTATTCAGACCGTCCATGGTCGATCCGCAAGAAAGTGAAGCCGGAGGCGGGAAGCGAAAGCGCTTCTTCAACACGGTGGCCGGTTTATTGAAAACCGGCGGTTATCGCGGGCGTTCTATTCTGAATGGCATAGTCGGGAATCATCTGCACAGGCAGGCTCCGGCGCTCGCAATTCCGTTTCAACTGCGCTCCGGAGGCCGGACGCTGGCGCTCACAAAAAAGGATCTGGCCGACGCGATTGAATCGCCCTCTAATAAGATATGCGTGTTCGTGCACGGTCTTACGGATGATGAGCTTGTATGGAATTATAAAAGGGAACCCGGGCGCAACTACGGAATGCTGCTCGAACGCGATCTGGCCTATACGCCTCTTTTTGTCCGCTACAACACCGGATTGCACGTATCTGAAAACGGCCGCCTGTTTGCCGAAATGATGGAACAGTTGTTCAAGAATTATCCGCATCGGATAAACGAAATTACGATGATCGGTCATAGTATGGGCGGCCTGGTTACGCGCAGCGCGGCGTCCTATGCGACCGACAAAAAAAAGAAGTGGGTGCGGCGTTTGAAAAACGTGATCATGATCGGAACTCCGCACCTGGGCGCACCGCTGGAAAAACTGGGGCACATCGCAACGCGCACGCTTTTAAGCATTCCGTTATTGCCCACCAGAATTGTGGGGCGCGTGGCTAATATGCGCAGTGATGGCATTAAGGATCTGCGTCACGGTTACACGGAAGATCGGGAGTGGAGCGACGGCAGCCAGGATCGCTGGTTTTCGTTGAACAAATCCGAAGTACAACTGCTGAAACATGTTCGTTATTTTGTCATCAGCGGAAGCCTTACGCGCAATCCGGACCATCCGGTTTCTTTCATACTGGGTGATAGTCTGGTGCGTAACGCCAGCGCCAGTGGAAAGTCGATTGTGCCCGAATTTGAGCTAAAACTGAGCCCAGATCGATGTCGGCAGTTCCCTGGTTTCTCGCATGCCAGCCTGGCTCATCATCCGGCCGTGTACCGCCAGCTCCGAAAATGGTTGCAGCAGAATTCGGATTGGATTGCAGGGGAACCGAAACGGTTTTGACTTTTGCTTCGGGCAGCTCTATCAGCAATACGACCACGGATTTATAGGTTACTCCGGCCGGTGAGATTTCCGCGTACGATGAGCCGCCGAACAGGATGGCCGGATCAATGCCTGCTTCCATTAATCCGGCATAGATCCGGTCCTGTTGTAGATGAATCGAGCCGAATACGATAGCCAGAGTCAGATCGGCGGCGGTCCGTCGGGCCTGCGCAACCGCTTCCCGCGCCGCCGATCGCGAATCAGAATTCAGAGAAACGCCGATGCCAATCTTCATCTGGATGTATTCGGTTATAACACTTGCCTGAGTTTAAGTTGCGTGCGATCAAAGTTAGATATTCAGTAGCGTTCACCGACCACACCCTGATTGATCAGGGACGCGAGTCGATCGAGGTGTTCCGGTTTGAGCACGATTTCCTGTGCGGCCCAGTTTTCTTCCAGACGATTGATTTTGCGGGTGCCCGGTATTGTGGCCAGCGCTTCATGTCGCGATAGAACCCAGGCCAGCGCCGCCTGCGCCGCCGATATATTTAACTCGTCCGCGATTACGGCCACCGCATCGGCCAGTGAATTATTATGTGCAATCGCTTCATCACTGAAGCGCGGGTTTTCCAATCGCCAGTCGCCCGGTTCCAGATCGTTGCGAGAGCGAATCGCACCGGTTAAGAAACCGCGACCCAGCGGACTGTAAGCGACAAAGCCGATGTTCAGTTTTTTGACGGTGGGCA
>JAGRMX010000153.1 GCA_020441025.1 Leptospiraceae bacterium | reverse complement strand
GAAACGAACGCGCCATCCTGGTTAATGATGTAAACGCCGGACTGATCGGCGAGTTAACCGTCTATCAGGGGATTCCGCCCATAACACTCGCATATTTTTGCGGCACCGGCGTGGGCGGCGCCGTAGCGCTGAATGGCGAACTGATTACCGGAGCACACGGCGGCGCCGGTGAAGTCGGTCACATGGTGGTTCGGCAGGGCAAACGCAAGCCCGCATCCGGCGGCATTCGCGGATCCCTGGAAGCGTATATCGGTAAATGGTCGCTGAACAATAAAATTCAAAAAGCCCTGGCCGACGGCGTTAAGACCGAATTAAAAAGCATCATCGATTATGACCTGGAACGCACTCCGATCAAATCGTCTTCAATAAAAAAAGCATACAATCGCGGTGATGATTTTACCAGGCAGTTGATGAACGAGTACTATGCGCGCTACCTGGGTGCGGCCATCAGTCAATCCGCGAATCTGCTGGAACCGCATCTGGTAATTCTGGGCGGCGGCATTATGGAAGCGCTGGGCGGGAAACTGTTGCCCCACATTAAAAGTCACATGGAAAAACATTGCATGGTCGAACCGCCGGAACTGCGCCTGGCGGAATTGGCCGATCTGGCCGGACCGACCGGCGCGGCGCATCTGGCGGCTAAAAAATAAATCGCATGTTTCGTAGCATCAGTACCTGCGGTATTTTGCGCATCCTCTACATTCTCACTGCCACATCGGCGCTGGTTTTCACGCTCCGAAGCGAATCCTTCCAGGCAATTACCCATCCCGCCAGAGAGACGAATGTGAACGCTATTATCAAAGAACCCGCCGAACATCGCGGGCGCCTGCTGCATGTTGCGACCTATCAGGCCTACTATCCCATGACTCTGTATAGCTTCGCGGATCGAATCGACGAAGATCCCCGACTTGACATGACCCCGGGCAGTCGGGTGTTAAATCACGTGGTGTTTCCGATGCTGGCTTCCGGCACAGATTTACGAAAGCAAACGCACTGGGAACAGCAAATGCGAAATGAACAATGGGAATACGTATTGCGGGGCGTATCGGAAGACAATGCTCTGTTGGTGTATTCCGATCGTTTTGCGCAACTGGGCGATATTCCGGATGAAGCGCGCCCTGAAACGAATTTTGTCGGCTACCTGGACAATCCGCCGCTTACTTCGGATGAAATCGATTATCTAAAGTTCACCTATCCGGATACAAACATGGCGGCCGTTTTGTATCTTCGAGAGGGTCGCTGGATTTACCTGCCGGCGATAATCGGAATATTTGTTTTTACCGTCGCGCTTTTACCGCTATTGTGGTCGCTCGGTCGACTGGGCCTATCGCGAATGCGCAAATTAAAACGGGCTCGGGTTTAGCCGCATAATCATAATTTCAATCGCAACGATTTCGTCGAATATTCGCGTTCGTAAAAAAACTTTTTTCAGTCGACTGCCTGCTTTCGATCGAACATATATAGCAACTCAAGGACAACGCATGTTTTTCTTACTGGTCTATACACTCTCCGGACTGGCGATCCTGATTTTTGCCATCGGAAAATTACACAAACCTTTCTGGGAGCGACTGGATCGTTCTTCCGGCAGCAATGTGCGCCTGGCGGCCATACTACTGGGAACGGGTCTCACTCTACTGGGACTGTACAACGGGTACAATTATTTGATTGTAGCTCCGGAGTTAAAGCGCATGGAAGATGAACGTCGCCGGCAATACCTGGAGCAAGATGAGCTGCGCTTTCAAAATGAAGATGGGACGACGCCCGACGCGAACAGGCCCGCGCAATAGAACCCTGATGGAATTCGCACCACTCAAAACCGGACGGCTATTTCATTTTTTATGCAAAGTTTCCGCAATCCGGCCCATTGATTAAGCTATAGCAAATTTACTGTGCCGTACTGATCCGCTTTTATTTCAAAAATCCGGGGCGTTCGCGATGCGGATTTTGCCAGTGACGTATCCGACCTTGCATGAGCGCATCGTTTGCGGCGCGTTCGACGAAGTATCGCCAGCGATTTTCGGTGATAAGTGTATATCCGTGGCCCACATCAACCGGTGCGGACCACGGCGTATCCATCGACGCGGCCCGACTGCCGTCAAGCGGCGCGAAACGCCTGTCTTCGTAATCGCGGGTAAAGCGACGCAACTCGGCCGGAGTAATGCCATATACCAATCTAAGAATACGATCGGTTCCGATGGATTGGCGCAGGTCTTCTTCCGGCGACCAGGGCAGCGCATCGACTCCGGTGCGGTATTTATAATATTCGGCAAAACCCCGATGCACAATCATCAACTCTAAGGCACTGTCATTTTCCCGATGAGTCTGCCGCACGCGCTCGATCACATCATCATAGGCGGCATATGGAAAAACGTACGGAGCATACGAAAAAGTAAACAATTGCAGCGTGGCATACAGTAATAAAAGAACACCGATCAGGGCGCGCATCGAGCAGCGTAACCGCACGAATCGCTCACGCCAGATTACAATCAATACAACCGGCGCTATACATAAAGCCGGCAGCAGCAAACGAATCTGCAGGTCAAAAAAATCAAACAACGGAATTTGCAACACGCAAAATACCAGGGTCCAGAAAATCAGAAACGGGCGGCGAATATTTTCGATTCGATTCGATCGCCTGAAAGTGGATGACGCAGAAAACAATAGACGTCGGTACAGAAAGAGTCCGAAGATCATCATCATCAAAAAGAGAACGGTTTCCAACCCCACTACTCGATCGCCCGTCGACCACAATCGCAATGGAACCAGGTACAAATCAGCCGACAGGGCGGAATACAAGCGCTCCAGGTCGGGCACGCGCTCTATCCAGTATGATGGGCCCGGAAAAACAAATAACAACGCAATGATTGTTGCTATCAGCAGAAAAGCAACCATCAGCAACATGAAGAATAATACCGGTCGCGTGCGAAGCCTCTGCGGCCAACTCGATCGCAGAAAAAAACCATGCGCCACTATGACCAGTACCGTGGCACCTATCCAGACAATGCCCGTACGATGCATCCATGCACCGAGCAATGCACACACCAGGGCCGCACCGATCCATACCCGGAAAGGCTTCGTTCCGAAATGAGTATCGCCTTTTGGTTCCGGTCGATTGGCGGAGCGGTGAACGGCGCGCCCGGCAAACTCCATACAGACTAACATCCACACATAAAACGCGAACGAATACAATTGCGCCGGATATTGTAAGGCGAAAAACCAGGCTGACGAGCTGAGCGCGATGGGCAGCAACCACCAGAGCGGCGCACAATTTAAACTATGTGAACCCGCACCGATGCTCCGCGCGACGACATGCGCATCGTATTGCATACGACCGGAAAAGGCATAAGCCAATAACATGAGCGCCGAAACGGTCAGGATCCAACCCGTAAACTGCACCAATCCCATTGCAATTCGGGCCTCGGGCGACACATACATAACCGCCGCTACGACATGATGCAACGGAGTCCAGGCCGAAGCGTGCAATTCGCCGATCTGCAGTAAAGACTGCGCCTGGATAATATACCAGTACGCGTCTCGGCCCACGGCGTAATCATAGCTCCATAATTGCCAGGCCCGCAGCAATCCGAATGCAATTAAACAAAGCGCGGGCCAGAAACGTTTCATAATTCCACCGGATACAGCACTTCGCAGGTATTGAGGGCTATCACCTGTTCCGCATCGGGGGCATTCGAAGCGACCGGTGTGCGAATGGAAACAAGTCTATTCGTACGATATGTTTTGCCGTCCGACCCGCGATAAAAAGCATGATCGCGTTCTTGAATCCGTATTTTATACGGTAATGGCCGTTCCGCACAGGCCTGAAAGATTACTTCCTCGTCGGTCAGTCGGATTTGAATATGAATCACAAGCCCGGTCGGATTGGTAAATTGTAAGTCACGATAATTATAAACTACCGTGGCTCCCGCTCCGAACGGAACCCGGCGATCATCGTCCGGAAAAAGGTCGTAGGTATGCCGATGTCTTTCGGTAACGGGCAAACCCAGATTGACGGCCATCCAGTACAGGCCGTTAGATAACTGGCACAATCCACCGGCGGTATGCTCCACCATGCGATTATCGATCAACATGAGACCGGGCGGATAGCCTCGCCGTCGAGCCGGCCGACCGACCAATCGCCAGAAAGAAAAAGTTTCGCCGGGTCGCAGACAAACAGAGTGCAGAGAACGAACCGCCAGTTCCAGCGTACGCTTCTTGCGCTGCTGGGCCGCCTCCCATTGCGGGTCTACCTGTTTTCGCAGGCGGCTTGTATGCTCCCAGAGCAAATGCGTATAAGCGGATGATTCCGATTCTGTTTGCGCAAATCGTTCACGCCGAAACCAATTGCGCACTGTACGCTGCCAGATCAATCGTTCGCGACGTAGAGCATAGGGAAGCAATCGACGTAACAATGCGCGCATAAACAGCAATGGTCCGGTTAAATCAAAATGTCTGAGAACCAAAATCGTCGGGAATCAGGAGCGAGTGGCTATTGAATGGATTTACTAATAATGAAACCAACCGGATACGTGGTTCCCCTCTATGCTTATAATATAGTCTTCCGGAGCATCTATCAGATCAAAACACGATTGAGCGGCCGCACCGTTTTCCGCCGCGGCATCTTCGGTTTGTATGCGCAGAACATCCGAGAAAATCGTATCCGTTTCGGTGGTTTGCGCGCTGTTTGCGCCCGGACCATAAGGTGACTGCATTTCGGTTACGGAACTCAGGGATTCAATGGCGTGTAAACGGCCGAATATCTTAATTTCACTGACGTCGGCCGCCAGCTTCAGGGGCAGCCAGTTGCCGTCCATCACATAGCTGGCTTCCCTATCGGCCCGGGCCACTTCTTTCCAGATTACAAAACTACCGTTCGCACGCAGGACCATGGAGTATTGCTCGCCGTCACAGGTATTGTCCGTCGTCATCCGATTGCCCACCAGGGATGCTAAAGAAGTATTACGAATTTTTTCAAGCAGCGCTACGGCCTGATGCGCATTGCGCTCGCTGTGTATACCGTAGCGTTTTCCGCCCGGTCCGAGCAGCACCAACTCACTGATGGCGGTATCTTTCCATTGCGATCCGGAACGCGCCGTTTCAATGCGCAGAGTCAATGAATCCGTATTCAAACTTTCATCAAAAAACACGCGCTGGGTGCCCATCTTATCTTCCAGAGGCACATCGATGGTGCGTTCACCGGCGCCGATTTGCAGGCTACGCACCGTCCCGTTTTTGCGAAAGTGCTCGGCGGAACGCTGATACCCGTTCATAATTTCCAGTCCGCTGATTTCCAGGCTGCGATTCAAATCGATTTGAACCGATTCACCGATCCCATCGCCTTCGGCGCCTTCCACCCAGCCGAATTCGCGGCGCCCATCAAACAAAAAGGCCACATCATAGGCCGCCGACGGTTCGGTCGTCGAAGAAGCGGTCAAGGTCGCCTCGATCGGTTCGGGATACAGCACCGGCGCGCGTTGCGGTTCGGATTCCCCGGCCACATAAAACTGGATGTCACTGATACGCAATTGCAGGGGGTCCGCACTGTAGGTATGTTCGCCGCCCAGATACAGACTGACTACGCGATTATTGAGCGCGGTATATTCTCCGCACGAGAGATCCCCGAAACGGTTGCCATTGATAAACATTTGATAGGTTTGCACCGGCCCGGAGCATTCCACCTGGATACCGGTCAACTCAACGCCCGGCTCCAGCACTCCGCCGGCGTTCCAGTTGGCGGCATCCTGTAAATACAGCATGACCCCATCCAAAGGGGCATGGGAAGCGCGTGAACTCCAATCGCCGCCGCCAAAAAGCCCCACCACATTCCCCGGTTCGGAGCTGGAAGTGGCGAACATACGCTCTATAATAACGGTGTTTTCCGCGGGCCCCGTAGCGTTGCCGGTTTCTCCGCACGCGATCGACATGCCCAGCAATCCGGCCCAGACCAGGGCCAACAGCGGCGCGGTTCGGATGTGATTGGAGTTCCGGTACGTGAACTCCCCTGTTCTGGTTTTAATGTTTGATCGGAGCTGCATGTAATTTCCTGCCTGGCCCCTTATTCCAGCGAAAAGCCTGTATGCATAGTCCGATTTGCCGCCATCGGAAGCCCTGGACAGCTATTGCGCCCGGTTGGATCGGTCGATAATAGTAGCACGACGCGTGAACTCCGTCGCAACCATGAGTGAACCTGTATCCATGACCGGGAGATTTCGATTCAGTAGATCCATCCCGAGGCGGAAGCACGCCCGGATTGCCGCAGCTCTGACCGTACTGCTGCTGACCGGTCGGCTGGGAGCCGCCCCGTTGATCAACGTCATGCAGGTGGACACATCGGCCTACCCGGACATCCGTCTCGTCCTGAGTGAAGAGTCGCCGCATCCGCACTTCATCGAAACCAACAGCGACAAACCCTCCTTTGCCGTTCAGGAAATCTACAATGACGCGGTGTTCACGCAGACCTTGAATGAATCGGCGCCGCCCCGTGCCATAGCCGATCGCCTCAGTCTGGTGCTGGTGCTGGACGCCACCAAATCGGTACCGGAAGATTCGTTCCGCTCCTCGTTGCGTTCGGCCGAATCGATTGTACACAGTCTGAAAGAAAACGATCAGGCCGCGTTATATGTATTGCGCGGCGAACCGCAGTTGCTGGTGGATTTTACCACCAATCGCGATCGACTGTTGCAACAACTGGACGGTATCGAACGCGACGGTCGTAAAACGCGATTGTACGACAGCCTGTACAGCGGTATTTACAGCGCCCGCAGCGCCATACAAACCGACGGAACAGGGATAACGGCCGGGTTGACCGCACACACGGCGGTGGTGCTGCTGACCGACAGTCGCGATGAAGGCAGTTATCTCACGGATAACGATTGCTTTGAGCTGACCCGTATCGGTCTGGAAAGTCGCGTGCCGGTGCATGTAATTCTGCACGGCGGAGACGAACAACGCGATTTATTACAACGACTTGCTTATAAAAGCGGCGGACAGTTGCTACAAACTCCGAATCGCTCACAGTTAGAAGCATTTCAGATGGACCTGCGTCGCTTGCCCCGTCGCATTCACTACGCGCATTTCCAATCGCAATTGTCGCACTCCGAAAATCCGCTACCCGGGGAAAGCATAGTCGTTCGGGTGGTAATGAAATCAAATGAAGCCGAGTACGCCGGCGTTTCTTCGTATCGGGTACCGTTTACCGAATGGGTGCTCGTTCATATGCACGATCCCATGTGGCTGGCGCTGGCGGTGGCGTTATTGCTGTGTGTCTTTCTATTAATGCTGTTGTTGATTATAATGTACGTGCGTCGGTATCATCAGAGTACCGAACACAGGCGCGTATCCGAGCAGGAGCGGGATGTTTCATATATAGATAATATACCCGTACCGCCGCCACCGCCCGAAGATTTACCGGAAAAGTTTACCGTACCCACCGCTCAGGATTATATTCCGGCGGGGGTCTTGATGGATAACGAGCGCACGCTGTACATGCGCGAGTATGCCTATCGACTGTTGCAGATGGCGTTGCGCGACGCGGAGGCGTATCAAAAAGGTCGCCTGATAACCGATCCCGGTCGCGGTAAAGCACCCCGCCGCGAGTAC
>JAGRMX010000152.1 GCA_020441025.1 Leptospiraceae bacterium | reverse complement strand
ATGTGATTTGCGATGCGGCCTACACATTGCCGCACAGTACTGATCACCGCAGATTGGTTGTCTGGCAAAAGCAGGCCGTGACAGCCGATCAGGAAGTCATCAGGTCTACGGATAATTCCCGTTTTAAGCTTTTGCGCGGGTTGCGTCAGACACGGAACATCAAAAAGCAATCCGTTACTCTGGTTGCGGGTGATCGCATTGTCCCGGAATGGTTGCGAATCGCGGCGGAGCGATGCGAGGCGTTAATCTATCCGGACACGTATTTGCGCTCGGCGGATGCATCCGAACGACGAATAACTTTACCTGAGAATAGCGTGCCAAGGTGGACATTGCAGCGCGATCTTTTTCGCGAAGTCGATCCCATCGGAACCAACGGTCCGTTGCTGTTGTTTCGCTGGCCTGAAATTCCGTCGTGGAATTCGGAAGAACATCAAGATGGGATTACGCTGTTATTACCGTTGAGCAACCCTGAAAACCTGGGCGCCGCCCTGCGCAATGCCACCGCCTTCGGGGTGGAACGGGTAGTGTTATTGGCCGAGGCGGCGCATCCCTTTCATCCCATCAGTATCCGCTCTGCGGCCGGTCACCAGCTTGGTTTGACTTTATTTCGAGGCCCATCCATACGTGAATTGAATTCTGTGCCGGGCATTTCAGGAAAGTTGCTCGCGCTGAGTCAGGCGCAAGGAACTCCGCTGGAAGAGTTTGATTTCAAAATCCAACGAGATTGGATGGTGCTGGTCGGGGAAGAAGGTCGCGGTGTTCCACAAGAGCTAAACATTCCCGGTTTGCGCATAGCACATACCAGCGGAGTGGAATCACTGAACGCGTCGGTGGCGCTGGGCATAGTCCTGCACTGGATATTTCAGCGTCGTAAAATATAATCTTCGCCGCCGCCTGTATCGCTGCGGCGAATGAACAGACGCTTATCGACATCCACACCCAGCAGTACCTGATACAAATCGGTTAAAACCGCCCGCCCGGAATAATAGCCATGCCCGAGGCCGCCTACGCCCAGAGCCGGCGAATCGACTTCATTCACATTGATAACATCGATGCCATCCACGCGTTTGCACAATCCCACCCGATGATTGTTATTCAACTCGCGGGATGCTACCAGCGCGTTGTCTCCGGGAGAGCAATACAGTGTTACGCGCTGCGAAATACCGATTAGATGCGGTGTGATAGCTTCGAAATCGGAAGTAGCAAAATCGGGCGCATTCAATACCAGTTGTCCGATCAATTGATCATCGTCCCGGGCATGTAACTTTGCCAGGCCGGGCAGTACAATCTGATGACCCATGCTATGCACGACTACATGTATCCGTTTACCGGTATCACTCAACTGTTGCATGAACTCGACAAACGGATCGATGGTATTTTGGGCGTTGTCCCGGTTTTTACGATAGGTCTGGCTGATCAGAATCCCGCTCAAAAAACTATCTTCCGCTCCGGCGGGCCAGGTGAATAGAACCACAGGACCCTGAAACTTGGTATCATAACCGATTTGAGCGGCACGATTGGCGGCTTCTTCGAATTTTACATTAAAGCCGTGCACAAACAGGAGGATTTCATCGCCGGGTTGATTGGCAAGGGAGCTAAAAAAGGCGTCCTTCTCCAGGGATTCAATTGGTCCAAATTTGAAATACGTATTCGGATCGCCATAGGGCGAATCGATCGTATCCAGAGCGCCCACCGTATGTTTCTTTGGCACATTTACCGGGCAGCGACCATAACGCATTTGCTCGTTCAATTCCACACCAAAAGCCTTATCGTTGCAAGCGCGTCCGTCTCCATCGCGATTGGTGGCAAGGTACACGGGCATTTCCCAGGAGTCGGCAAATGGATTCTGCAGGCGCTCATTCAGCAACTGACCCACATCCGGTGGGTATAGAGTGTAGGCCAGACTCCTGCAGGCATTGAGAGTTAGAAGCAGGGCCACAATCGACAGGGTGACCAGATATGGTTTAAGTGACATAAGCAAATTTTACTCCGGGAGAAACATGCGAAACGGATGCAGGAATAATTCGTAAATCCGGAACGATATTCATTGCCAGAGATGATACATCCAGCAAGAATCCATCTGCGGGACCCGATTCCGGGCAGTTTTTTTCAGGAAAAATCAAGGCCCGGCCGGAATTCTACGATAATGATGGGGAGGTGGGTATACATGGCCTTCAGTCGTATTACTAAAGCTACAGTCTTCATGGCGCTGTTTATAATGGTTTCCGGGCTATTCTCGGTAATCCTCAGCCAGAATATTGAAGAAGGTGGCAATGCCAACGGTACGGACAATGCCGAGCGCCAGCGTCCCGAGCGGGTCATTTCAATCGACCAGTATCGTCCGGTAGCGGTGACCGATCCCAGGATCAGCGTGACCGGATTGAACTTCGATCGGCGTTACGCCATGAACGGCACCGGTGAATTTCTGGACGTTGTTTTTTACGTGAATAATCTTACCAGCGAAGACATTCGGCTGCGGGCCTACGTCGTGGCCGCATACGAGACCGACACTGTCGATGAAGATCTACGTGAATGGATTCCTTATCCCGTTTGGCGTAATCGCGATTTTGCGGAAGAACGCGTCATGACTCACCATATTGCCATCACGCCCGGCAATATCAACAAGGATGTGATCTGGGACGTAAATGACGCCGATTACGTGGAATACAAAACCATGATCAACCGTATGCGTAACTCGATTGCCGGAGATCGTCCCATTCCGGAGATGTATCCGCCGCTCTGGAAATACTTACAATATATCAATACATATCCGGAAAACGGGCTGTTATTTACTCTGTACGGCGACAAATCGCCTCCTGTTACCGAGGCGGTACAGAGCAACTATGTTGCGCCCACACCGGAAGAAATGCGTAAAAAGATTTTTCATAATCTGGACGCGCATACTTATACACTGGAACACACTCGACGTAAAACGATCTTCCGTTCCCATCATTACTCGAATTTCAGGGCCTATTATCGCTTTTTCAATACGGTGGCCATCATGATATTTGACGATGTGCGTATGCAGGAATATATCCGGCAGCGTGATGCGGGCGAAGTTCCGGCCGGTGAACGAGTGATCAACCCATTGATTTATAAGAAAATCTTTCAGATTGATATTCCAGAATCCAAGAATTAAATTCGATATCCGTCATTTCGTTTTATCCTGTTGCCCGGTCGGGCAACAGGAACTCCCCGGCGGCCTGAATCCGCAGCGGCTTTAGCCTGCCAATCGATCATTCGCCCGCTTCCCGGTCGGTAAACGCTGTTTGTTTCCGGGCGCTGGCCCCAGCACTTCTATCTGTGAAAGACGGGTTCCGGTCTGCAATTGGGCCAGGGGGGGCCGATCCTGATCTGGCCGGGGAAACATGTCCATTTGGTGCATGATCGAATCGCTGATCGGACGGGAGGCCGCGGCTTTAGCGGCTCGACGCAGACGATTGATCTCCAGATGTCGCAAAAGCTCATCTTCCAGAGCGGCACACAGGCATCTTATATCCTCCGGAGAACGAGCTCGGCCCATCACATCAAAACGGTAGTTACCCGAATAGCGTATACAGGCATTCGACGGCCCCCCCAGTTCACGCCAGCGGCCCTGCTTTTTAAGCGGCGACTCGCCGGTCGTTTTTTGCGAGAGTACTGTATCGGTGCTTTTCATAGAAACAGCATACACCGGGGGTGTGACATATTTCCGCCGCGAGTCCCCGAGGGTACGAAAATATGTTGCCCTCCCAACGGACTCTGTTAAACGATTTCCAGACGTGATTCCTTATAACAAAACCGCGAATCCGCAGCAACTACTACAAAAGGTGCTCAGCGGCGAGAAAGTTACTTTTGACTTTCCCGGAATGGTCGATGACCGTTTTAATTTCATCTCCGGCTTTATTTTTCGCCTGCTCAGCCTGGTGGATATGGTCTATTTGAGTGAAATGCTGCTCGTTTTGCTCAAAGAAATCCTGTCCAACTGTTCAAAAGCTAACGCAAAGCGAATATTTTTTGAACATTCGGGCGTGGACATTAATGATGCCGAACAATACAAAAAGCTGATTCCCCAGTTTTCGCGGTCCGTACTGAAAGAATGGGAAGTTTTTCATCAGCAAAATCAAAAATCAAATTACTATATTCATATCAACATTCTGAAACACAATGATTCGTTGGAATTCATGGTGGAGAATAATGCCGGCATCCTTCCGCAAGAATGGAAGCGTATCCAGTCCAAAATGGACAGCTTTAAAAAGTATGATGACATCAGTGAAGCGTTCTCGGAAATCCGGGACGAGAGTGAAGGCGCCGGTCTGGGCATTTTTTTCACTTTGAGTCTGCTTTCCAATGCCGGTATTCCGCCGGAAAATTATCAATTGATCTCTTCCGACGGCAAAACTCAAACACGCATTAAAATCCCGCTGAGTCTGACACCGGACTCATTCAAAAAGAAGTTTTACAATCGCTTTCTAAACGAAATCACCGAACTGCCGTCTTTTCCCGAGCATATTTCATCGCTGTTAAATTTATGCGAGTCGGATACGGCATCGGTTCAGATTATTGCCGAGCACATTCGACGAGATCCTTCGTTGACCGCGCAGATACTCAAGATTGTGAATTCGGCCGGCTACATGACTCGTTTTCGCGATCCGTCCCTGGAAGATGCCGTAAAAATTATCGGACTGAAAGTTATTCGCAATATTTTGATGGTATCCGGCGCTCGTTCGGCCATCAATAAGAAATATCGTGTAAAAAACCTGGAGACCATCTGGGAAGACTCGAATCGTGTTTCATTTTTCGCCCGCAGATTGGCGCGTGGGAAAGGTGCCGTTATGGAGCAGGTTACCGTTGCGGGTCTGCTATTTGAGCTGGGCAAAATCGTTATGCTGGCTTTGAAGCCCGATGTGATTCAGTTCATCCAGGAGTTACAGGGCGATCGGCGCGTACGTACTTCGGGCGTGGTGGAAGAAAATTTGCTGGGTATCAGTCATGCGGAAGTAGGCGCTCACATGGCCGAGAAATGGAATTTTCCGCCCCATCTGGTGGCCGCAATTCGTTATCAACAAAAGCCATTGCAGGCGCCGGAAGAATACGCGGACCTGGTGCGAGTCATCTACCTTGCCAGCATGATCCACTTCGCCGGAATGAATCAGGTCGATTATTGGTGCGTGGAACCGGCCATTCTGGAAGAGTTCGGTATCGGATCGCCTGAAGTATTTGACGAACGTGTAAAACAGTTCAATACCGACTATCAAAGTGGCAACGGTTGATCGGAATTTCATACTTTCTGTTGAAAGCATATCATTCATCCGACAGAAACAGATCATTCTGGATTCCATAACCTGGGAAATGCAACCGGGCGAACACTGGGTGATACTGGGGCCCAACGGAGCGGGCAAGTCGACGCTCGTATCCATTCTGTGCGGTTATCTCTGGCCTACTTACGGTTCGGTGCGGGTACTGGGTGAAACCTATGGGCGCGTTCATCTGGGTGAATTCCGAAAGCGCATCGGTATTTTTCAGCCGGGCCTGCAGCGGGCCATTGATACTTTTCATCCCGGTGAAACGGCTCTGGACATTATACTGACCGGTCTCGACGGCAGTCTGGTAGCGTACAATCAATTTACGAACGATCAGCATGCCCGGGTATATGAACTGTACGACCGATATTTTTCCGGCATTGAGCGCGGTCCGTCATATCCGTTAGAACGTCGCTTCGGCCAGTTATCAAGCGGGGAACGGCGTAAGGTTTTGCTTTTGCGGATGTTAATCTCCCGACCGGAATTAGTTCTGTTGGACGAGCCGTTCGAGTCCCTGGATATTCCGTCCCGTTTTGAACTGGAAGGGATTCTTAGCGATTTTATAAGGCGCTCTGCCGTTCCTTCTGTACATATACTGCACAGAGTGGAAGAGATACCATCATTCGCAACTCATGCGTTGTTGCTGGATAAGGGTAAAGTTTTTCGCAAGAATCGAATTGAAAGTACAATCAATTCGGAAACGTTGAGCGCGCTGTATCAGGTATCGTTAAAAGTGGGCATGGATCAAAATCGATTTTATTGTGTACCGGCATGAGCGCATTCGATTTGAAATATAAGATTGACCGGGCCATTCTTAATGCTCTCGAATTTACGTCGCAGACGGTGCGCCGGGAATTTGAAAGTTTATGCAATGATCCACAGCGGATCAATGGCCGGGGATTTACAATAGAACCGACGCGTGATGGCCGACAAACTCTGATCTGGGCCGGGCGTGTCCTGCACAGCAAACACGGCCCGGAAAAGGAAGCCCATCGTACCATCGCACAGATCGAGGTCGGCAGGGCCGATCAATTGGTACTGTTTTTCGGCGGCGGTTTGGGTTATGCGATTCAGATTTTTTGTTCGCAACGGGAGAATCCGTGTGTCTGGATAGAGCCTCTGCCGGAAATTATCTTTCTGGCACTACAATGTGTAGACGTGCGTGACGCTTTAGAAGGCGGCCAATTGCGTATTCTGGTGGGTGTTCCGGATGACGATTCATTGGAGAAATTGTTTCGCGGTCGGAGCAACGAAGATATTATCTTCTTCCCACATCGAGCCTCTTTTGCCGCGGATGTACGTTACCAATCGATATGGAAGAGATGTGAATCGTATTTAAACCGGAAAAGTGTGAACCTCGCAACGCTCGCGCGATTTGATCGACTGTGGGCGCGAAACACCATTGCGAATTTTCCGGCTATACTGCGCGGTCGACCGGCACGCCTGTTATTCGGTAGTTTGCCCGAAATGACCGCGGTAGTTTGCGGAGCCGGACCGTCATTGTCGGAATCATTGGCAGATTTAAAGGCCGTCCGTTCGCAAATCGTGCTGATTGCGGTAGACACGGCGTTAAGAATTCTGAATGCACATGGCATTGATCCGGATTTTGTTTTGAGCGTCGACCCCCAACCGGTAAACGCCTTCTTTCTGGAGGGCTATAGTGGGCGGGCCCGATTTATTATCGATCCGACGGTCGGCTACACCGGTGTTCGTCATATTCCGCCCGACCGTTTGTATTATTTTCAGTCTCCTTTCAGCCTGGCCCGTTTAATACAAAAATATATGCCGACCGAACCGGGAGAGGTGGCCTTCGGCGGTTCGGTTTCCACCAATGCATATGATTTCGCGCTTCGCCTGGGTTGCACACGCATTGTACTTCTGGGGCAGGATCTGGCATTCACCGGGGGACAGGCGCATGCCCGGGGGGCGGTGCTGGAAGATCGATTGAATCTCAAAGAAAGCCGCCTCTTTCGACGACAATTGCATAACTACAATCAATTGTCCGCCTTGCCGGTGCGTTGGTTACCGGGAATTCAAGGCGGTCAGGTGCGCACCAATGATAAGCTGATTATGTTTTATCAGTGGTTCAGCCGGCGTATTCCGCAAGATGTAAGCGACGGAATACGGGTATGGAATGCGACCACTGCCGGCGCCCTGATCCCGCATGCAGAACAATTACAGCTAAGCTATTTTGAATCCAGATCAGAGTCGCGATATAAAGCGGCGCTGCCGAATGTACAACAGGTTTTGCAGGTCATCGAACAAAATTCTCACCCGGAAGATCAGATAAATCAAAATGATTTTCTTTCCGAATTG
>JAGRMX010000151.1 GCA_020441025.1 Leptospiraceae bacterium | reverse complement strand
CTAATCGGTCCGCGTGCGCCGATCCCGGTCTGCTTACTGTATACTTTGTTTCTGGGTTTTGTTCCGCCGGCCTGGAGTCAGCCCGATTCCGGACAGCCCCTGCCCTTAAAAGACAACACCGAGCGGCAACTCAAAGAGGGTCAGTCTGCTCCGCAATCATCGGATAATAACGCCAACGAAAGCCGGGAAAGTACGGAAAACAACGCCACCAATAACGCGGAGGGCCGGGGCAACGCGAACGACACCGGCTCAATTTTGGATCAGAATTCTCAGAACGACGCCAATGATCCGGGTGCACGTTTCCTGCCCGCGGCCGCGGAATTTCGCAATTACATCACCCCGCGCCTGCAACGCGCCATGGTAGATCGGCACATTCCGGGGGCCGTGTTGGTCGTAATTCATGATGGCGAGCTGTATTACCTGGAAGGCGCCGGCTTTTCCGACCTGGCCGCCCGGCGGTCCGTAGATGTGAATCGCACCAGCTTTCGGGTGGGACGCATTTCGGCCCTGTTTACCTCGGCGCTGGTGTTGCATGCTCGCGACCAGCGCTTATGGGATTTACCCGACGCCGCTCGACAATACAGTGGAACCGTCCAGGTACCCGGCCATGCCCGGAGGCGCAACGCGGCGGGACAGGCCGCCGCTCTCAGCATTCGCGACCTGCTCTATCGTGAAACGGGATTGAACGCGTTGACCACCGCCCCGCTCGTACCCACGCCCGCCGACAGACGATCACTGGCTTATTATCTCTCCCGAGAGCAACCGCTTCCGGAAACCGGCGAAATCGATGTCATTCGTCCATCCGATTATGAAATCACTCTGTTGGGGCATTTGCTGGAACAACGCAGCGGTATGCCCTTCCCGGAATACGCGCGCACTCGATTATTTCACCCCCAGAGTATGCGTTACAGCGAGTTTCTTCCGGAAGAATTACCCGCATACATTCGTGCGCGCAGCTATACTTTCGAAGATTCCGAATACCGCTTAAATGCGGACACTTATTTTCCGGAAGTACCGGCCCAATCACTTTCCATCTCCGGAAAAGACATGGCCACCTTCATGCAGATTCTATTTCGGGGCGGCGCCAACCAGGGTGTGCGTTTCCTGACACCGGAAAGCGCCGGTGCTATACTGCGTCAGGATGGCTGGCGTTATCGGCATCGCACGGTTCGATACGGTCTGATCGCCACGCGTCAACGCAATCGGCTGGTATTGTACCGCTCGGCGGACATCCCCGGATACAGCGCTTATCTGGCCTTGCTACCCGAATCGCGCACGGGATTCTTCATTGCGGCCAACAGTCATGCGCCCGAATTCACCCGGGACATATTTCGATTCATTGTAACGCCGTACTTTTAAGCGTTAAGATTTTCGTCAGAATTATAAATCGTGTTTTTATAAATCGTGTTTTTATAAATCGCGTGCAAATGAATGGCGTGTTTATGAATCGCGTGATTTCATCCGGTTGCGGCGTCATTGCTACGACGGACGACAGATCATTTCAGGAATCATCTCGGATTATCCGTGCCGTTTAATATAGCATCGATCCAATCGCGATAGCGATCGATACGGGTGTATACGCCCGGATAGCCCGCTAAACCGCAACCCATTCCGAAACTGACAATACCGATCTGACGTATTTGCGATCGCTCATTCACAATAAGCAAGGGTCCGCCGCTATCACCCGAGCAGGCATCACCGCGCAATCCGGCACAAATCATCTGGTCCGTTATTTTGATGCCGCTATCGGCGTACACCGCCCGACATTCCTGATGCGCCGCCAGACTGGTATCGGCCCGGCGCAAACGCGCGCTGTAATATCCATCTACGTTACGACCCCATCCCAGAAATAACGCGGCACTACCCCATGATATTTCGGTTGTGGGCATTTGATTCTCGACATACAACTCCGCTGCCCGGGTCGGTGCGATAGTCAATGAACGATTCCGGGAATCGCTTTGTTCGGGCGGGCTGCCCAGCGGAACCGGTTTTAGCTCTAAAGCTCGATCCAGTCGCAAAACTGCAATATCATTCAGATAGTTTTCGGCTTCAAAGCCCGGATGAATGAAGGCCCTTTCAACGGATACCGTCTGGCCTTCCTCTGAGAAAATGTACGCACGTCCGAAAATAAGTTCTTCGCCCATATCAAGTACGCAATGAGCGGCGGTCAACGCGTAGCGCGGTGCGATCAGAGTAGCCGCACAGAAGGGTCGCGGCCCGCTGGAAAAAGGGAGAACCAACAATCCCATCCAGGGGTAATCGCGAATCATGCGCGGAGTATTCAGATAAAGCAGTTTTTGTTCGTCCGGTGAAGCCCATTCCATCAGCTCATCGGAGTCGAAGGTTCCGGATTGAGCATCCGGAGTGGGATAGGCGGCACTCAATCGGGCGAATCGCCGCTCACGCTCACGCAGGCTACCCGGCTCGGGATCACAGCCGACCCCCGTCAGTAGACATGCCAGCACAGCCGTGACAATCGTTTGCCAGCGCGTCCTGTTAAATTTAAAAGAAACAATCCGCGGCTCGGGCGACGGAAACGAATCAATCGTACTGTATGACCGGTTTAGGATCATTGATATTCAACGCCGAACCGGTGCCGGCATCCCCGCTGCCACCTTCCAGCAACTGATCGATACAGCTGCCCTGCATGGCCAGCCCCAGCGGAAAACTCAATATAATGCCAATGCCGCACAGCAACAATCCCGCGTCAATGACCAGCCCGATGAGTAACAGAGCGCCCACCAGTTTCCACTGTGCGGTTGCGGTTTGATGCCAGGATGTCTTCAACGCATCTATAATTCCCGAATCTTGTTCAATAATCAGAGGAAAGGTTAGCAACAGACGTCCCTGCAACCAGACGGCCGCCAGCACTCCCGCTACCAGTATGATAAAACTAAAAATCAATAGAATGGTACGACCGGTGCCCGCATCCATCATACCGAACAGCCAGTAAGGCAATGCGAATATCAAAATCACCATTCCAATGAGCAACGTGATCAATGCGGCAGCGCCCAGTACCGGTAAAAATTTCGGAAAACCACAGAAGGGGGAAGTCAACGCGGCATCGCGCCGGATCAAATGCAACCCGGTGACGGTAACACCGGCGCCGAAAATCCATAGCAACGGAATTCCGATTATGATCATAGCAAGATAACTGAGTGCCGTCAATACCACCAGCATGATCAAACCCAGCAGAGCATAAAAAGGGATCGCCTCGCGAAACGCTTCCCAGCCGGCGCGCACCGCTCCGAGCACGCTCAAGTCCGGAGCCGACTCTTCGGTCTGACCGGCAGGTGTAAACAGAACTGCTGTGGAAACATTTGATCTGGACATAAAATCTACTCCGCGTTAATTCTTTCGCAACTTATCGTTTCTTCCCGGGAATCATCCTTCCGAAGCGGATATACGACACGGACATCGAGCCTGTTTTCATGGCCACCGAATTGTCACTCACATCGCGAGACAGGCCTGTCCCACGCATGCCTGCGTCTGGAATATCGTCGCATTCAATCGGCATCGGCCTGATCCGCGGGGGTTTCGACCATATCGGCATCCGCGATTTCCTGTAAGCGATCGGACTCATAAATATGCCGTCCGGTTGCGCCCATCAGGGCGATTCGCTCCATACAGCGGGCGACATCCTCACCCGCAATCGGTCTATACTTTTTCAAAGGTCCGATAAAAGCAAACCGAAAGACGCCCGCAACCAGATTCCCGATTTCCTCTGCCGGTCGCGATTCCAATCGTTTGCCGTTCAGCAGAGAAGGACGATAAATATGCAGGGCTTTCAGGTTTAAAGCGGACAGATCCTTTTCCAGCCGGCCTTTGACCTGGTTGTAAAAAATTTTCGAATCCGGATTGGACCCCATGGCTGTGATCACATGCACCGCCCGGGCATCCGCATTAGACGCGATCTGTCCGACGATGTACGGAATGCCGTAGTCGATGCGCTCAAACTCGTCTTTTGATCCCGCTTTTTTAATGGTGGTCCCCAGGCAGCAGAACACATCCGCGTCTCGAAAGTATCGCTGATGTTCTTCCAGCGCTCCCGGTTGAGCAAAATCGACTTCGATTTGTTTTAATTTACGGCTTTCCACGGGCAAACTGCGTCGCACCAACAGAACAACCCGGCGAAAAGAGGGGTTATCCAGTAAGAAGCGCGTAAGAAATCCGCCCACCATCCCGCTGGCTCCCAGAACCACCGCGGTATGATCGCCGCCCCGACCGATAATGTTGCGCAATGTTGAGCGTATACTCATAATCTGTTCCTGTGTAACATTAAAAACTCTCGCATAGTAGATTTCCCGGCCGCATCTATTGGATGCGCATACAATTTCGTTTTACCAGGCCTCGCGGGGCCGTATCCGATGGAATCGAATGGAGTTGGTTTCGCGGCCTTCGCCCAGGGGAATGGCGCCTACCACCACCACCGTATCGCCCACCCGGGCCCAGCCTTCCTGGACCAGCAGTTCGTCCGCCATGCGGATTTGTTCTTCCATACCCGATTTAGAACGAATGGGCACCGGCACTACGCCTCTTAAAACATTCAATCTTCTTAATGTTGAATCACCGGAACTTAAAGCCAGGATGGGCATGCGCGGACGCCACTTGCTCAATAACAGGGCGGTCACATTCGAACCGGCCAGGGCGATGATGGCCTTCGCTTCCAATCGCACTGCGGCGCTTACCGCCGCGCCCGCCGCTCCGGCCGCGAAGCTCATGATATCCGCGTCAAAGGTGGAATGCACGCCCTGATCCATACTATCGGCCTGACGGATGATGCGCATCATCGCGTCGATGACCAGTGGCGGATGATCGCCGGTGGCCGTTTCTTCCGAGAGCATCACCGCATCGGCGCCGTCCAGCACCGCGTTGGCCACGTCGGTTACTTCGGCCCGGGTCGGTCGGGGATGATGTACCATACTGCGCAGCATTTCGGTGGCCACGATAGCCCACTTACCGCGCACGGCGGCTCGTTCCAGAATTTGTTTTTGTATGAAGGGTACTTTTTCAAAATCGACTTCCACGCCCAGGTCACCGCGAGCAATCATGACGCCGTCCGCCGCCTGCAGGATTTCATTCAGGTTATCGATCGCCTCCGGCCGTTCCAATTTCGCGGTAATGGGGATTTTATGATTCTGTAAAATTTCACGGGCCTGCTGAATATCCCGGGCCCGGCGTACGAAGGAAATGGCTACCAGATCGATGTCCGCACCCGCCACGTACTCCAGATCCTTACGATCTTTTTCCGTCAGCGTATCCACACTCACATGCGTACCGGGTAAATTGATGCCTTTATTCGAAAACAGACGCCCACCATGCACTACCCGGCAATGCACATCCTGTTTTTCCACCCGCTCAACTTTGAGTTCGATGGTGCCGTCGGCCAGCAACACCCGGGCGCCGGTTTTGAGATCGCGAGTGAGGTATTCATAAGGCGAGTGCACTTCGTCCGCGCTGCCCATAATTTCCCGGGTGGTGAGGATGAACCCGGTGCCATCTTTCAGGGAAACGCCTTCTTCCGGCAATCGACCGACGCGCAGTTTGGGCCCCTGTATATCCGCAAGAATGGGAATATATACGCCCTCCTCCCTCGATACCTGTCGTACCAGATCCACCAGCGGATCCATGGTAACACCCGAACCATGCGAAAAATTCAATCGGAAACAGTCGCTACCGGCCCGGATTAAAGTACGAATACTTTCCGCATTGGCACTGGCCGGTCCGAGGGTGGCGATGATCTTCGTATATTTGACCGCATTCATATTTTTTGCATGCTGCTCATCCGGGGGCGGCAAATATGGACACACAGCAAAACGATTAATAATTCAGCATATAAACGGGAATCGACCGGTAATGCAGGGACAGCGTTAGAAACTATCAGGGTCTTTTCAAGCGGAATCTGAGTTCGCTTTAAGGATCGTTAAAAAAGCGGATGCCGCTATTCCATAACCGCCGAATACAATCGCTTTAGTTTGCTTACTTTAAGAGACATAGTCTTTCAGCAATGATAGTCATTCGAAATTTATCTAAAAGCTATAGCGTGCATAAAAAGGAGGCGGGCTTACTCGCCAGCGTGCAATCGCTCTTTGTTCGGAGACGTATTTATCGAAGGGCCCTGCATAACATCCACATGTCCGTCAATGAAGGTGAAATTCTGGGATTGGTGGGGGCGAACGGCGCCGGTAAAACCACGCTGGTGAAAATTCTGGCCGGCATCATTCATCCCGATGAAGGCCAGGTAAACGTACTGGGGCATACTCCCTGGTTGCGGCGCAATAGTTTTCGTCGCCAGATATCGTTGATCATGGGTCAAAAAGCGCAGCTCTGGTGGGACTTGCCCGCGGCGGATTGTTTTATACTTTTGCGTGAAATTTACGGGCTCGACCGGCGCGAGTTTCAACATTCGCTCGATTATCTGACGGAGCAACTGGACGTTCGCGATCAGCTGCATATACAAATTCGTCGGCTCAGCCTGGGCGAGCGTATGAAAATGGAATTGATCGCCGCACTGCTGCATAAACCGCGCGTGGTGTACCTGGATGAACCCACCATCGGATTGGATCTGAGTGCGCAACGGGCTATTCGTAACTTTCTGCTCGAATATCGGCAACATCACAAGCCGGCTATGATACTGACTTCCCACTACATGGAAGACATCGAACGCTTGTGCGAACGCATTGTAATTCTGCGTCGCGGTGAAATCGTATACGACGGCCCGTTGAAAAGAATCGTCAGCGATTTTGCCCGGCATAAGATCATGAGCGCGGTGCTCAACCATGCGGAGGTAAATTCCATTCATTTGCCCGCCCGACTGGGAAGCGTTATCCAGCAGGAATCGGGATTCATAAAACTGATGGTAGAGCGCGATCGAGTCGCGGAAGCCGCAGCATTTCTCTTAAAAAATCTACCGGTTATCGATTTAAACATCGAAGAAGAAGAGATCGGCAACATAATCGAAGCCATTCAAACCGCCGACCAACAGGCTTGATTCCACATGTTTGCGTACTTATCACAGATTTATTCCCTGGAATTGCGTCGTCTGCTGACCTATCGCGCCGAGTTCTGGATCTATTTTTTCGGTAATTTAGCGGGCCACATGCTGGTCGCGTATTTTCTCTGGGACGCTATTTTTAAATTCAACGGCGTCTCCGAGATGCGTGGATTCACCTTTCGGGGCATTATGCTTTATTATCTGCTCGTGCCGGTAGTCGACGGCGTCATTCGGGGCATGGAGATGACGTCCTTCTCCCGCGAGATTTATGACGGAACATTGAATCGGTATTTACTTTATCCGGTATCCTTCTTCGCTTATAAAATCGCCTCACGTCTGGCGGAGTCCACGCTGGCGTTGTTACAACTGGGATTGGCGTTTGTGCTGTACCTGATTCTCGTGGGCGTACCGGATGGCGTCAGTGTCTCTCTTTTCCACGTGTTGTCCGGGGTCGGACTGTGCCTGCTGGCCTTTCTGGTATATTTTTGCATGGCATCCACACTGGAATTGCTGGCCTTCTGGGCCGACAACGTATGGAGTCTGCTGGTATTATTGCGCTTTCTGGCGCAACTGCTGGGTGGCGGTTTGATTCCGCTGGTATATTTTCCCGACTGGTCGATACAAATCATTCAA
>JAGRMX010000150.1 GCA_020441025.1 Leptospiraceae bacterium | reverse complement strand
GATAATCGTTTTGAACGCTACGCGCGGTACATATCCTTTCGCAAGGGAGTGGAGATACGCAGAATTTCTCTGGAAACCGGCACGGAATATTCGCGCATTCGCGCCCGTCATACGAAGTCGCGACATGCTTCTTTGCTGGAAGCCGAAGTCTTTCGGTTTCTGCACGAAGTTCCCAAAACGGAAATTCATCTGCACATGGAAGCGGTGGCCAGCGCCGACAGTATCTATGATTTAATGATCAAGAATCGTTTGCAGTTACCGGGGATTCGGAGTCGGGACGACATGCATGCTCGTTTCCAGGTCAACAGCCTGGCGGAATTCGTGGATCTGTACATCAACGTCATTCAACACTGCATCGTAGAGGAGGCCGATTTCGCCTATCTGGTGCGCGACGTGCATAACTATCTTTTACGGAATTCCATCTATTACGCCGAAGTATTCTTTTCCCCGTCCAAGTTTTTAAAGAACGGCCTTTCGTTTGCCCGCATGATCGACATTCTGGCCCGGGAAGCCCAACAGGCCGAAGAACAGGATAATATTGCCATTCGGTTTCTGGTGGACGTATCCCGGACGTACGGCGTGGAAAACGCGTCGCGCAATCTGGATTTGGTACTGCGTCATCCCAATCCGTTTGTACCCGGCATCGGTCTGGGCGGTGCCGAAGAAGCGGGCCCCGCGCGGGATTTCGCCGAAGTGTTTACCCGCGCAAAGGACGCCGGTTTGCATCGCGTTGCGCACGCCGGCGAGGTGATCGGCCCCGAATCCATCCGGGATGCGTTACATCTATTGCATGCCGAACGCATCGGTCACGGTATCAGCGCCCAATTCGACGAAAGCTTGATGGCGCATTTGAAATCACATAGCATTCCCCTGGAAGTATGCCCGACGTCCAATGTGTTTACCCGTAAATACGTGCATATGTTGGCCGAACATCCCATTCGTAAGTTTTACGACGCCGGCCTGCATGTTACCGTCAATACGGACGATCCTTCGGTATTCGGAATTGAACTGGCGGATGAGTACATGAATTTGTACACTCAGTGCGGTTTTTCACTGAAAGAAATCATTCAATTGATTTATAATAATTTGCGGGCCTGTTTCTTGACGGAAGAGAAAAAGCAAACCTACGCCCGTCGGCTCAAAGAAAGCATTGAGCACCTGCGCAATGCGGCGCCGGAAGAGATTCGAGCCGAAATCGTCTTGCCGGCGGACCTGGCGTGAATAGGCACATTAAACGACGATTCAAACCATTCAGTACACGATTCATGAAACGTCCGATTTAACAAAGCACTCCCATGCAAACCGATTACCGGCAATACTTCTTCCCCGATTACCGTTCCTGCCGCCAGGCGTTTCGTGATACCCTGGCCAGCGCGGATCATAATCTACCGACCGACATGATTATTACTCCGGGTCAGTTGAGCGTGGACACGGACCGGGATCTGACCATTGATACCGCTTTGTTAACCGGACGAAATCCATCGCACAACCTGATGCTCATCTCCGGCGGTCTGCACGGCGCCGAAGGTTTCGCGGGCAGCGCGCTGCAACTCTGCTTTGTCCGGGAAGTGCTTCCGGCCATCTTTCGCAATCAACACAGCCTGCACTGCGATATTCTGTTGCTGCATGGTTTGAATCCGTACGGCTTCATGCATATGCGTCGGGTGGACGCGTTTAATGTAGATTTAAATCGAAATTTTTTAATGAATGCGGAACAGTTTGAAAACCAGAACAAAGGTTATGCCGCCATACAGGAATTGCTGAATCCCGCGCGCCCGGTTCAGGCCCACGATCTCGACCCGGCCGGTCTGGCGGATCATCTGGAGGAGTTGGGACGCCGCTTTCAACAACGTGAATTGACCGAAGCGATTGTGCGCGGCCAGTACGCCTTTCCAGAAGGAATCTATTTCGGCGGGCAACAATTCGCCGCTCAGCGAAGTCTGCTGGAACCTTTCTTGACCGATATTTTTGGGCGCTACGAGCGCATCCTGGCGATCGACATTCATACCGGGTACGGCCGCCGCGATCATCTGCACTTCTTTCCGGACGTGGAATCGGCCGATGTACGCGAGTTGATCCGGCGATTATTTGCCGGACATCACATCGATTGGGCCGACGACGAAGGTTTTTATCGGGTTACCGGTGAATTCGTAAATTACATGCATGCCCTGTGCGCGCCGGAACAGATTTATATTCCCATGATCTTCGAATTCGGTACGCTGGATAGCCATTTGCCCGCCGGCGGACTGGCGTCGGTGCACAATATGATTCTCGAGAATCAGGGCCATCATTACGGCTACGCAACGGACGATGTGCGCCGGGAAACGCTGCGACGCTTCCGGGAAATGTTTTATCCTTCCGATCCGGGCTGGAAAAAGGCGGTCATCGAACAGGGCCGTACGGTGCTGGCTCAATTACCCGAAAGGCTGGCCGCATTGTAATCGGTCCTGCATTTAACTCATTGATTTGAGATGAGTTCTTATGGTTCCTGCCCTGTTCGCTATGGCCGCTTTGGCCGTCCTGTTGTTCGTATCGGTATTAACCGAGCATAATTCGCGGCTGCCTGCTTTCGAATTGATACGGGAAAGTACTTTCGATACAGACGTGCTATGCGCTTTCTGACCAATCGGTTCGTGGAGGGCGCCGACAAATTGCAAAACGAAAACCAACTGGAATCGCGTCTGACCCGACGCGGCAAACACATACCGGTACCACTCGATCGTCTGATCGAATCCTTGCGCGATACCCAACCCAAAACGGGCGATCGACGACAGCAATTCGTTCGTTTTGCCCGGCGTCTGCACGACCTGTATCACCTGCGCTATCGCGATCGATTATTGGAAATCAAAAGCAACTATCATCCCTTCAATCCTCAGTGGCATACGGAAAACGGTCACAGCATGGGGCGCGATTCCCGGGCCACTCCGGTTTTTATCGCACCGGCGGATGATGGCGCCGATTTTACGGCCCAGTTCGATGAGATCGTAACCGGGGCCAACTACTATCGTCTGCCCATGGCGCAAATCGAAGAAGCCTTCGCCCGGCGAGCTTTGATTCAATTGACCACGCATATGGATTTTTCCAGTTACAGTCGCATGCAGGTGTACTACCGGGGCATCTCCAGCAAGAAGGCGCGCATAAGACGCTGGGGATTGTTCAAACGGGTCATATCGGTAGAGACCTATGAACGCGTGGCGTTACTCTTGCAATATAGAGGACGCGTTCGCAAAAAACGCAGTATCGGCCGCTTTATTCCCGGAAAGATTTATTTATATTTATTTAAGAATGTACCGCGCTATGATCTGGACCTGCTGTTCCCCAACGTGCAAACGCGCATGACCGTCAAGGACTTATTGCTGCTCATACTACCCGCCATCGGCGTGGGTGCGGCGGTCCTGATCAACATTCTGCCGCAACTCTTCTTTGTGGCCATCGCCCTGCTGTTTTCCATCGGCGGAGAAAACGCTCTCGATTTATTCGGGTTGCGGGTAAAAGATAAGGGGCTGCAGAGCGCCATGCCCATCCTGATTGCCTTTTTATCCATATTGATTGCGCTGGGCGGATTTGCCGCGCGTCAGTGGAACAACTACCGACGTAAAATCATAGAGTTCCAGCGACGCATAACCGACGCCCTGTTCTTTCAAACTCTGGACCATGGCACCGGCGTGTTATTTCATTTGCTGGATGCGGCCGAAGAAGAAGATACCAAAGAGGCATTGCTGGCTTACACCCATCTTTTGCTGGCCCGCAGGCCGTTAACTCAAATGGAATTGGATGAACGCATTGAAGCGTGGATGCGCGAAACATATCAGTTGGATTCCCGTTTCGATTTTGACATGGATGATCCGCTGGGAAAACTGGAGCAACTGACCGCAGGCCAAAAGGTCGGCGCCCGAAAGCGCTCCGGCGGATTGATTCAACGCATGGCGGACGGTCGTCTCAAAGCCCTGCCGCTTGCAAAGGCATTGGCCCTGTTGGACAAAATCTGGATGGAACAGATGCGGAAATAGGGCCGGTTTATTGCGATAGTATCTTTCAATCTTTTTGCAAGCGCCGTAAAATCGACCGCCGGATAAACTCTAATTAATAATAAGCCTATAGTATCTTATATGAACGCGAATCAAATTGAACAGGCCGTCAGCAAAATCGATCAGGCCAACTCCGCCGATCCGAATACGGCCCGGGACGCGGACGGTCGCTCGCACCCGGCGGAAGTCCTGTATGCTCGACGCATGAGCGCCATGCTGGCGGAGTTCGAGCCCGACGCAACCGTGGCGTTGCGCATCGCCGCGCATGCCCAGCACATCCGACGTTGGGAAGTACCGCGCGACAGCTATCCCCCCGGTCGCGTGGGTTATTTGCAATGGCGCACTTATTTATACGACTTTCATGCCGATTGCACGGCCGAGATTCTGAAAGATTGTGATTTCGACGCGGAGACCATCGAACGGGTGAGTTACCTGCTGCGCAAAAAAAATCTGACCCGGGACGCCGAAACACAAACGCTGGAAGACGTAATCTGCCTGGTGTTCTTAAAGTATTATTTTCATGATTTTGCCCGCAAGCATGACCGGGACAAAATCATCGCTATAGTTCGCAAAACCTGGCGCAAAATGTCCGAGCGCGGACAGGCGGCCGCGCTGCGACTGCCGCTCGAGGAAGACAGTCTGGAATTGATTCAAGCGGCTTTGAATGATGCATAGCTGTTTAATTTGATATTCGTTCTGTCACAAAGACCCGACCGCGAAAATAGCGGAATTCAGTCGCAATCTACCGAACTGTCCGCACAGTTTTAAGAATTCATCTCAATACTGAATTCGTACGATTGTGAGCCGAATTCCAGACCAGCACATATAACGTAACATTCATTCGCCACAACTGAGTTTATTTACCGACGCAATTTTTCAAACTCAGCGCAAAGTGATTGCAAACCTGTCTCCATGATGTACAATCGCATTGTTGAATTCTGATACGGTGCAAAAACCGTAGTGTACAACATTCTGACCGACATATCATGATTGCGCGCCGAACACATACTCTATTCGCATGGCTGATCATTCTCGGGCTGCTGGTATTCATTCCACAGAATTCCTGGGCCGATCAAATCATCCTTAAAGACGGCAGCGTGGTCTACGGTCAGATTCTGCGACAGAGCCGCACAGATGTGACCATTCGGTCCAACGATCGTACGCAGGTTATACAGAAGACACAGATTGCGCGTATTCAGTACGGTGTGAACGAACCGCAACCGGTAGTGGAAGAACCGACACCGGAACCGGAACCGCCTCAGACGAACGAACCGGAAGAAACCACCGAGCCGACTACGGAAGCAGAATCCGAATCGACAGTCAGCGAACCGGAAACGACCGAAATCGAACCGACGGAAACCGAACCAGGTGAAAGCGATTGGCTGGATTTTCTGGGGCAGCGTCGTTTCTATTTGGGCCTGACGTACCATGCCGGGGACGACGCTCACGTTTCGATGGATGATCCGGTGGTTTCGCCCGAATTGACCCACCCCTTCGCGTCGCAAATGCGATCCGAGTCCGGTGCCGGAATGCATGTCGGAATCGATCAGGATGTATTCGTAGATTTCTTTTATTTAAACTTAACGGCCGGCGCTACGCGGCGTTCCGACGCCCTCGCACCGGTGCACCTTTCCGCTTATAAAGACGCAATCGACCTGTACGGTGTTTATGAGCGACTGAGCGGTACCGAGTTCTATTTGCGGCCCGGTTTCGGATTGCGTTTCGCTATTTCTGAAGCACTGGCCGTAGCCTTACAGTTCAATCTGCATGCGGGCGTGGTTCAAATGGATTATCGCATTGTGGCTTATGAAACCACCGCCAATGCCCTGCTGGAAGCGACGCGCGTTCCGTTCAATCAACCCGAACGCTGGCACACCTATCGCTTTCATAATCCCGAATATCAGGGACCGTCGGTCAGCCTGGCCTTTGATTTTCAGAATTTTCGATTGTGGGTGGGCCGCAACTGGCTGGAAGGTTCTGCTTCGGGCAGCAGCTTTACGCGCGACGAATGGATTACCGGAGTGGCGTACGTATGGCACTGATAACCGGACTTAGAATAATGCGCTTGTGTCGCACATGCACGCGTTTGCCGAGCCGCATGCACGTTTACATGACCGTGCTGGTACTGTTCGCGCCGCTGTTTCTGTTCTGGCCCGAAAATGATTTAAACGCTCAGGTGTTCTGCCGCGATACATTGAGTTGCGATTCCGCGTATGGCCCGGGATTTTCGTACGGACTGGCGCGGGATATTCTGCCGCGTATGGTGGAGTCGACCGCTACCGGCGCCACGCTGCATGCTATCCAGGCCGTGCCGCTGCCCAATCGGGCGCCGGAAACATTCGGTGTGGGATTGCAGATCGGCGCGGCGGGTGGTCCGGCCGATTCCGGGGGTGACGATTCGAATCCCTTTTTAAATACGGAACCAAACACATACTTTCGCAACTGGCCTTTTTATATGGAAGCGAACGGAGGCAGTGCCGCCAGTCAGATCTATGCCTACGCCCCGGCCAGCCTGGTGGGATTGCGTTCTACCGACATGGTGGCCGCGCATCTGGCCCTGCATTCGTTCAGCGCGCAGGACGATACGCCCTTTGATGTACTGGAACCGACCGCGTCTACTACCGCCGCCCGGGTAGCGGCCACAACCGCATCCATCGGTGTGCGTTACAGCCGCACTTTACTGGAACCGATCGGTTGGGAATATTTATCTTATGACGGCGTACGTTTGAATGTGGGATTGAGTTACTTTCAAAACAAAAGCGCCATCCGATCGGATTTAGAGACCACCACGTTTTTCGCCACCGATTCGATTCTGGCCATTTCCAATCCCAATAACTTTCTGAGCGAACTCTTATACAATCGACGTACGCTGGAATACCAGACGCGCATTCGAACCGAGAGTAAAATTCTAACGGTACCCCTGGAGTTACGCACGGGATTTCGACTGCTATTTTTGAGTCTGAGTCTGGGACCGGGCGTGGCCGTCAATCAGGGTAAACATGACGTAACGGTGGATATTGACGGTGTGGTATGTAGCTCGTACCTCGGTCGCTGTTCGTCCAGTACCGTAATCGACCGGGCAGTCACCGATTTCGGGGGATTGAATTCGGCCGGATTGCAACAGTATAACAATTTCAACAACAGCGTAAACGATTTCTCCCTGCCTCCTTTTCACGCCTACAGTCGTCGGGAAGTACCCGCCGACACGCTGGTGCCGTACTTCAGCGCGGATGTGCGTCTACACCTGGGAATTGATTTAATATTGAGCGGAACGGTTATGCGAAATGCCGCCCGTGTGGGCCTGGCCGTCGAAGCAAGCTGGTAAGTTCATTGGTAAGTTCATTGGTAAGTTCATTGGCCGCACAGAATTTAGTGGCCAGGCACTTACGGCATAGGCATTCTGGTGTCATATGCCTGAAGACACGCTCTCCACAGATCCTCAGACCGGTACGGCGGACCATATCAGCGATTCCGGTTCCGGCGATAGTTTACAGCACCGCCTGACGTTGCGTGAATTACGCGGCAGTGATTTTGATGACGTCAAAGAAATTATGGACGCGGTCTATCCGCTCATGCACGGCGCCTGGCCCCGGGCCACCATCGATACCCTGCTCGCTC
>JAGRMX010000014.1 GCA_020441025.1 Leptospiraceae bacterium | reverse complement strand
GGACCGCCGCGTGCAATTCATGAATGCGACCGTACGTGGTAGCGGTTTCCAGCGTATCCACGCCGATATTGCTTTCCATTATGTGATTGCGCAAGAAAGGCATGTTGAACCTTGTTCGCATCCATCTTTTACCGGGACTCTGACCGGCAAAAAACCCGTCGTATTTGCGAATTTGACCGCGCAGAAGAATCTCCAACCGATTGGCGTATTCCCGATCTCCATCGATTCCGGCAATTACCATACAGCGGCCTTCCGGCTGCCCGAATGATTTTAAAATTAGCTCTTGAATCGCGTTTTGAATTTTCTGAATTATACCGTTTGATTTGGTGGCCTGGCCCAACAATCCCAGCAATCGTGATTCGGCCGGATCGCTGAGTCGTACCATGGAAAGTTCACCGCCCTCTTCCGAAACTTCTCGTACGAATTCGACGCCTCGCTTGAAGTCGGGAAAGAAGATCCCGAAATAACGTCTCTCTTCCGGTAATCGATGTACTTTTACCGTGACGGATGTGATTACACCGTACAATCCTTCGCTGCCTGTAAAAAACTCGTTCAGATCGGGCCCGGTAGCCGATGAAGGATAGCCGCCGACTTGCACTGTGCCTGAACTGGTCACCAATCGCAACGCATGCACCAGTTTATGAATGCTGCCATAATGATTTGATTGCTGACCGGCGCTGCGGGCCGCTACCCAGCCACCCAGAGTAGAGTACTCAAATGATTGCGGAAAGTGTCCCAACGTAAATCCGCGGCGATTCAAGAACTCTTCTAATTGAGGACCATAGATACCGGCTTCAAATTCCGCCAGACGACTGTACTCATCGAGCATAACCGGACGATTCAGTCGGCTTAAATCCAGCGAGATTACCGCTTTTTGCTTACCGGTCTTTATGGCTTCCACGCCGCCCACAACCGACGACCCGCCGCCATAAGGAACCAGAGCCACCTTGTTTTTCTCGCACCAGGACAGGATCTTATGAATTTCTTTATCATCCAGCGGATAGGCCACCGCATCAACAAAGTGTTTCACCGTATTCGTACGCAAACGGATGATATCGAAATAAGACTGTCCGACGGAATGCAGGATACGGTCTTGATCGTCGCTGCGTACGTGCGATTTTCCGACTATGCCATGCAGCTCGCTCAATTCTTTTTCTTTCAGTCGAATGCCCGGCAGGCGCACATCTTCTATTGAAATGGAAGGTGTACGCGATAGATCGGATGTAACATCCAGTTCCTGACGAATCAGCTGAAGTATACGCGGCATATGATCGCGCCCCAGAAAATCATGATCCAGGGATCCCCAGGCATTCCAGCGCTGTTGCTCGCGAGCGTAGTTAATATCGTACTTAATTTCGTGATAATATGCCATGCAGTTCCTCGACGCAAAGTTAACGAGCAGTTCAGACTCAAACTGGGCGCATAGCAAATATTTCTCAACCTATTAATGGTTGTCAGCCATTGCCCACAATTTACATTCTGCCCGATTATGGCACCCGCTCAAATTCATTTTATCATCAACCCGCGCTCCAGTGGAGGCAATACCGGCCGTAACTGGCAGGAAATGGAGTCCGCCATTCGCAGAGGTATCGGCGAATTCACGTATGAATTTACGGAAGAACGCGGATCGGCCATTGCTCAGACGGCGCGGGCCATTAAGAACAAAGCCGACACGATTGTGGTAGTCGGCGGCGACGGCACCGTTTCGGAAGTCGTAAACGGGTTTTTTGAGCCGGGCCTGCCCGCAAAAAAGCCCAACATCGTTATTTTGAATCAGGGTACCGGCGGCGATTTTTGCCGGACCATCGGGGCGCCGGCGGACCTGAATCTGGCGCTGGATAGTATCAAAACCGGGCGCCAGATCAAGGTCGACGTGGGTCGAATTAAATTCATAGATGCGAGCGGCCAGAATGCCATCCGCTATTTTATCAATGTAGCCGGATGCGGAATGGCCGGCGAAGTGGTGCAGGCCATCAATCGCTCCTCCAAGCGCTTCGGCGGCTTCTCCTATTTTCTGGTTTCGGCGCAGAAACTATTCACATATCGTAAGAAAAAACTGACCATACAGGTCGACGGAGGGCGCGTGGAAAAACATGAAGTTGTGACCGCCGCAATTTGCAATGGTCAGTTTTTTGGCGGCGGCATGCAAATCAGTCCCGGCTCTCGTCTGGGAGACGGCCATTTTGAACTGGTACTGATTGAAGATTGGAATTTTTTACAATCGCTATGGTATTCTAAAAATTTGTACAATGGCACCATAGCCCGCTGTAAGGGAGTTACCACCCGGTCCATACAAAAAGTATGGATCGAATCTGAGAACGCCGAGGACCATGCGATCATTGATTGCGACGGTGAAGATATTGGCCGGGCACCTCTGCAAATAGAGATTATACCCGGCGCCGTAACGTTTCGAGTTTAAATCAGGCGGCTGTTCTGTCCGGTCTTGCATCGGATCGCCGTTCCGACTTTTTTACGGGTAAGTTATGCGATTGAATACGGGACGCCAACAGGCGACCATCTTGAATACTGCCGATCACGGTAATTGTTTGACCGTTGGGTATATTGGTGCGAGCGGACATGCGTACAATCCGTAGATTGCGCTGCCGATCCTTAAAGAATAAATAAGCGCGTCCTCTTGAATTCTTTCGATAAACGCCCTGAATGACAATCGTGTCCATTTACTGCTCCTATCCGACGTGTTTCCCGGAAAGGGTCGGGCGATTTACATTTGTTGCGCTTTTTTTTGATTTTTTTATAAATGAATCGATTTTTAAGCGAAAAAAGCCATGAAACGATTTAGCACAGGGTTGACGATGATTCTTGTACTGGCTACAATCGGCCGGCCTACAGCGTTACGCGCCGAGCGGGAAGCGGCTTTGTTGTGCGATTATCAAATTGCATTGCCATCAAACGTACAGTTGGTCATTCAGCAGGGTCAGTTGATTCAAGTTCGTAAAGCTTACACTATTCCCGGCCATAATCTACCCTACAGGATAGATTGGGTTTTTACCTGCGCGTACAACGCTTCCCGAACCAATCGCGTTTCGGAAATCCAGGCGGAGGCCGAGCAAGCGGGCGAATTAATTAGAAATTATCACCCGGCGACCATGACGGATGGAATACAATATGCGCTGTATTCCAGATTACGTGTTATCGAAGGACGGCGCATTCAAACGGTAGAGTCATTTTTTGCGACCCGGGATTTGCAGTATCATTTTTATGCCATTCCGTCCGAAGAACAATTCCCCGGCATAGACCGAATGAACGCCATGCCGGTAGAGCAATTGATCAACGAGTTGCACGCGGTAATAACCGAAAGCGAGTTCATACGGCCTCCGGAAGTAACCATCACAGAAGCCAGATATCGATCCCGTTTGTATATAACCGTCGGCGGATCAATTTTTGCGATATTGATTTTGCTGACCCTGATGTTGCGTTTTTACATTCGCCGGAATAAACGCGCAAAGTCGTTAAAAATAAAACGCGATGAAAATCAGGAAGCGCGAACTTCCTGAAGCGCATCCTCCAGGCTATCAAAACAATTCAGGTATTTGGTGCTGCGAGTCAGGCGCATTAAATTGGCTACTTTAGGATTCAAGCCGGTAATCATGAAATTGCCTTCGTACTGTTTGATTTGCTGATGAATACGAATCAGGCCGCCCATTCCGGATGAATCAATGAAGCCTGTAGCGCTCATATCCAGAATAATGTTGGGCAATTGTTTATCGATAATTTCTTTGAAACTCTCTATCAACTCGGTGACATTGAACATATCAATCTGGGGCATTTTAAGTCTGATAATGACCAGTTTATCCTGGTATTCAGTTTCTATCATATCACCGGAACTCATTTGCTTTCCAGACCGTAACATAGAATCAGGGATGTTTCACCCGAATGGGTAAAGTAGGAAGCACACACATCGTGGCAAGGAAAAGTCATTTTTTTACAGGCAGCCTGTTTTTTTTCATTTGTATAGCCTGTTCTTCAGTATCGCAACTCGACCGGTTGGGGCCGGGAGCAAATCCCGATGCGTATTCGGAAATGCGGCCCGAACAGCTGGAAATACGGGCCCTGCAAGCATTAAGGAACAAAGAAATCGTAGATGCTATAGGCATGTTACGTCGTTTAACGCAGTTAAAAACCTCGGATGCCCGTGCTCACTTTTTATTGGGATATGCCCTGGATGAATATGCTACCCGGTCGGATTCCACTCCCGACCGGCAAGAATCACTGCGCAATCTGGCTATTGAGTCGCTGGAAGAGGCCATCCGACTGCAACCGGAATATGCGGACGCGCATCGGGTGCTGGGCTATGTATTGTTAAATCAAGGATTACTGGAGCCGTCCATATATCACAGCAACCGGGCCATACAGCTCGATCCGGGGGATGCATCCGCATATGTGAATATAGGCTCCGCGCGCGCGTTGCAAAAAAAACACGAGATGGCCCGCCAGGCCTTTCAACAGGCTATCAGACTTGACCCTCGCTCGGACGAAGCGCATTATTTGCTGGCTTTGGTATTACTCGATTTAAACGAAATTGATACCGCGTTGCATCATCTACGCCAATGCGCGCAAATCAATCCCGATCACGTTCGGGCCCAATATCGATTGGGGTATGTATATTTTCACCGGGACGATTTAACTTCCGCCCTTTCGCACTTAGAAAACGCGATGAGCATAAAACCCGATTATATTCCCGCGTACGTCTTAATGGCCTCCTTGCATCTCAGGCAGGAAAATTGGACGGAAGTCCGCAAACACGCCCGCGCAGCGATCCGTCTGGGCGCCTCGGCCGATCGATATCCTTCCGTACATTACAATCTGGGAATTGCGCTTTATAAAATGCAGGAGTACGCTGAGTCGGTCCGGTATTTAGAAGCGAGCAAACAGTCATATCCGGATGACCCGCAGATTTCTTTCTTTCTGGGTAACGCATATTACGCTCTCGCCGAATACGCCGCCGCTCGCGAGGCTTATGAAAGCGCATTAGGATTACAGCCGGATAACGCGGATTTATTATACAATGCCGGTAATGCCTGCTTTATGTTGCACGATATAGCCTGTGTATTCGAGCGTTATCATCGCAGTTGCGATATGGGATTGAATCTGGCCTGTGATAGAATAGAAGCTCTAAACGAAACCGAGCGGAATAAACCTTGAATCCGACAGTGATTCCTTTTGCAAATAATTCTGTCGCCGATCAATCCTTTACGCTTTCATTCATATCCGGCAAACCGTCATGAAAAATAAAATCAGGTTTTATTTCCGGTATTGTACCGACGCCGCACAATCGCATGGTTTCATTTAACTCACGATTATAACGATGCAATAGAAAACGAATGGCACTGTCTTCGCCGCCCACGGCCGCAATAGCCACCATACGGCCGACAAGTACCGCATTGGCACCGAAGGCCAGCATCTTAAAAACATCGCGTCCGGAACGAATGCCACCATCCACCAGCACCGGAATTCGGCCCTTAACCTGGCGCACTATGCTCGGCAGTACATCGGCCGTGCCTGGCATATCGTCCAATACGCGCCCACCGTGATTGGATACCACAATCACGTCCACTCCGGCCGCAATAGCGGCTTCCGCATCGGATGGAGTCATTACTCCCTTCAAAACAAACGGAAGGTTGGTGGCCTCCCGGAGTTGCTTCAATCGATCCACGCCGCGCGCCGCTGTTCGTTGATTACGCAGTCGCATGGTTTTAAAGGAAATGGCGTCAATATCCATTCCAACGGCGAGGACGTTTCGTTCCTCAGCTAATTGAAAACGACGGACCATTTCCGGGTCGTCCGCCCGCGGTTTCAATATGGCCACGCCGAAGCCGTCCACCTGCTCCAGTGCCTTTAAGATCACATCAAATTTTTCGGGGGAAGCTCCGTCGCCGACCCATCCAATGGAACCGGCCGAGCGACACGCCCGTAAAATCATCAACGCAAAGTCATATTCACTGACGGCGCCTTTCATATTGGTAACCGCGCCGGTCATCGGTGCCGCCATGATCGGCATATCAAAACTATGGCCGAATAGTTCGATGGCGGTTGAAACCATTTCTAATTCATTGCGAATATACTGCGGTTGAATTTTCAATCGTTGCAGGGCCCTGGAGTTTTCCTGAAATGTGGTCATATTACCGACGCCGCCCATTCCCGGAACACCGCTGGCGCAATTGGTACCATCACAGACCTTACAGACCCAGCACACCTGATCTGTGAATCGAATGCGGGCCTGCTCCTCCACCTGCTTCCATTCAATGGAATAAGCGTCATCTACGAGGATTTCAATCTGTTCACGGGCGAGTGCGGCCGCCTGTTCCGCTGCCACCAATGTTTCTCCGGTAGCAATAATATGACCGGCTTTGTCCACGTTGCTGGTCATGGACGGTATGATTTCATTCACGCCGCGTGTCAGAATTACATTCTGTACTCCCGCAACTTGCCGGGCCTGCTCGACACCGCTGATGGAAATGATTTTACCCGGATTGCAAATAATACCGCGTTCAATGGCCACGATGCTGCGAACCGGTTCCAATCGATCGGGCGTATCCCCCATGCAGATTTGCACGGCCGCCCGCAGTAAATCCACACCGCTGTGCATCGGATATGTATGCGATGACATATAGCCGCCTGAAAGGCGTGCGGCTACTTCACCAATTTTGATTCCGTCCGGAGTTACTTTCAAATCGCCTTTAGCGGCTCCGGTATGCAATCCCAGTGCGTCCATGGCCGCAAACATCACGGCGGATGCCTGTTCCAGTATATCCGGAGTCATGGCCGAAGGCATATTATGACCGAGTTCAATAAAATAGGGTTCCCGGGCGATGATGCGATCCGCTATGCCGGTTATCAATCGCGCGCGGCCATCGTTCCAGCTGAGCGCATCAATGGATAATTCCGGACCGGGCATATACTCTTCCAGAATCATCTCTCCAGTGGGGCTGTTACGACGGGCATGCCGAAACGCGGCATATATGTCTTCACGTCGTTCGATTTTGATTACACCCCGGGCGCCCATATTATCCGCGGGCTTAATCACCAGCGGAAACTGCAATTCATCCATAGCCTCTCGTGCTTCTTTAACGGACCATACAGGATAAAAATCCGGTACAGGCACGCCGTGCTTACGCAGTCGTTTGCGCATCAGGACTTTATTGCTGGCGGCTTCCGCATCGGCGTAGCGTATGCCCGGCAACTCCAGAGCGCCGGCTATGGCCGCTACCGCTCGACTGGCATCCGTTCCGGCCGTAATAACTCCATGTATGGGCACGCTTTTATGTAACAACCGCGCTTCTCGTACGCAGCCGTCTATATCCCGGGTGCTCATTTTAATGGCGCGCCCGGCCAGCTTCATCCCGGGAGCATCCATCGACATATCGAAAACACAGGGATTCAATCCCATTCCAAGGATCGTTTCGATCAGCGGTACCTGCAGCGTTCCACCGCCAATGATGATTATGTTTCGTTGCATACAGATAGATTATCGGCCTTCTATGAAAAAACCGAATCGCCGGCAAATTGAAGTACTTCTATTATAATAAGATAATTTGCCGATTGTTACTTATGGGTCCGCTGAATAATGGACCGTGAACCGTACCTAATAATTGCCTTGCCTGCCTATCCGATTTCAATCGTCTTTTTTGACGGGCAAAAGATCAAGAATGAGCGCTCCAACCATACGACCCATCCAATATGACTCTATTGTAATCGGCGGCGGACATGCCGGTGCCGAGGCTGCGCACGCCTGTGCCCGGGGAGGCATGCGCACTTTGCTGGTCACCATGAACCTCGATACTATCGGTCAGATGTCCTGCAATCCGGCTATCGGCGGAATCGCCAAGGGACATATGGTCCGGGAAATTGACGCGCTGGGCGGTTTGATGGGGCGCGTAATCGATGCCACCGGTATTCATTTTAAAATGCTCAATCGATCCCGGGGGCCGGCGGTTTGGGCGCCGCGCGCCCAGGCTGAAAAACGCGCCTACCAGAACCAGGTAAAGTGGATGCTGGAAGCCACGCCGAATCTTTCTTTTTACCAGGACACCTGCGAAAGCCTGCTGATTGAAAATGATACGATCCGGGGGATAGTGACCGGAAGAGGGCATGAGTTTTACGCTCCGGCCGTGATTCTGACCACCGGAACTTTTTTAAGAGGACAGATTCACATTGGAGAATTTCAGCAAACGTCCGGACGCATAGCGGAACAGGCCGCATTGGGACTGAGCGAATGTTTGCAACATTATGAATTTCAGCTGGGACGCTTGAAGACCGGCACACCACCCAGGGTACTGGGCAGTACAATCGATTTCAGTCGCCTGGAAGAACAAAGACCGGATGACGCGCCCGAACCGTTCTCCTTCAGGACCACTGATTTTAGCCCATCGAACATTTCCTGCTGGATAACATATACTAACGCGAATACCCACGCAATAATCCGGGCCAACCTGGAACGATCGCCCATGTACAGCGGTCAGATTCAGAGCAGCGGTCCGCGCTACTGCCCCAGCATTGAAGATAAAATCGTACGCTTCGCCGATAAGGAGCGCCATCATGTATTTATAGAACCGGAAGGAGTACATACCGGGGAGATGTACCTCAACGGAATCAGCACATCGCTACCGGAAGACGTACAGTGGCAGGTGGTGCGCTCGTGCATCGGAATGGAGCAGGCTGAAATCATTCGCCCGGGCTATGCGGTGGAGTACGATTATGTTGATCCGCGTGAATTGACACCCGATTTGCAAACGCGCAAGATACGCGGGCTGTATTTTGCCGGACAGATTAACGGCACAACCGGATACGAAGAGGCTGCGGCGCAGGGCTTGATGGCCGGTATTAATGTTTTGCGTGCGTTTCGTAAACAGGAGCCCCTGGTTCTGGGCAGAGACGAGGCCTATATCGGCGTGCTGATTGATGATCTGATACACAAAGGCGTGGAAGACCCGTATAGAATGTTTACCAGTCGTGCCGAGCACCGCTTGATGTTACGCCAGGACAACGCCGACCAACGACTGATGCCGTACGGCGTGGAACTGGGTCTGCTGCCCGCCGAGTATCTGGAAAGCACCCGTGCTCGCTATCAACGGGTATTCGCATTGAAAGCCGAATTGATGGCCACTGGCCTGCGACCGTCTCCGGAACTGAGCGCTCTTTTTGAAAATAAAAACATCACCAGCGCGCGCTCCGCATTCGGCAAATCCATCGGTGCTTTTTTGAAACGCACGGATATTGAGATCGAAGACCTGCTTCCCATTTATCCTGCGCTTCAATCCGTCGCGCCAATTGATCGAAAAGTGCTGGAACTGGAAATTAAGTACGAAGGCTACGTGGACCGTGAACGCGAAAAGATGGAGCGCAGGAATAAAATCCGTCACATTCGTATCCCCCCGGATTTTAACTATAGCCAGGTAGAAGGATTGAAGGCCGAGGCGCGGGACAAGTTGCAGCGCATTGCGCCGACCAACCTGGATGCGGCCGGTCGGATTTCCGGAGTCGATCCAACCGATATTGATTTGATATACCTGCATCTCAATCTACGCCGCGAACGAAACACACCGCCGATTTCTAAGAGTTCGATTTGATTTTCAGACCAATCCGCCAGGCGCACAGTATTTATCAGCTGCTAATATTTATTGACAGCATCGACACCTCTGATTCAACCTATTGGCATGGATTTGCGGAGGCAATTGTACGCATTTATCAATTCCATTCCGCTTTGTTAAACGACAATGCCGGCATCGCCTTGTATATCCCTTGATCTGTGCCCGGTCTATGTGGTTCCCTGTCTGACATTAAGCGCAGCCAGGTTTCCGGTTGGGACGGGTTGCTACGATGAGGCGCTCTCTATGATTCATTGTATCCTGTTCGATCTGGATGGAACATTGATCGATTCTTTAACCGATCTCACGGACTGTTTGAACGCGGCACTTACTCAGTATCACTTACCCACTCGTTCACGCGCGCAGGTGAGGGGGTATATCGGCGACGGCGTAGGCATGCTGATTCAACGCGCCACTAATTCCGAAGATATCAATTTGAATCGAAGTGTATTAGATACTTTCAAACAACTTTACCGACGCGATCATACCCGGACCACGCGTTTATACTCCGGAGTTAGACGAATCCTACCGGGGTTGGCGCAAAAATACACACTGGGTTTGATAACCAATAAACAGGAAGAGTTCGCTCGCTTGATTCTGCGATCATTAGGTGTGTTCAACCTGTTTAAGATTATCATCGGTGGCGATACGCTATCCGTTAAAAAGCCGCATCCCGGCGTAGTTCTGGAAGCGACCCGGCGGTTGCGTTGTAACCCCGCTCAGACTGTGGTAGTCGGTGATCATCATGCCGACCTGGCGGCGGCGCGATCCGCCGGTAGCCTCTCTTTGTTCTGTGATTATGGTATTGGCCGGACAGCCGGACATCGATCGCAGAATCACATCCGCAGTTTCTTTGAGCTGCCCCGGGCCTTATCTTCGATCCATTCGGCCGACTCAGGACATACTAATATATGCGCACGATAATAAAAGTATCCGGGATTGTTCTGACCGCGCTGATGACTCTTTTAATCAGTGCAGCCTGGCATTTCTCAACCGTTTTGATGCATCCCGGTCCGTATACATGTCCGGTGGACATATACATTTATTGCGGTACTCCCGATGAAATCGGGCTGCCGTACGAAGAGATACAATTTCATACGGAAGATGGTGTTTTGATAAAGGGATGGTACATTGAACGTACGCCGGGTGCTCCGGCGGTATTGTTCGTCCCCGGCCGGGGCGTGGATCGTCATGAAGCATTGCGATACGCACCGTCTATGTTTGATTCCGGTTTCAATCTCTTGCTCATTGATTTACGAAATACCGGCGCCAGCGATGGGAGCATTACAACCATGGGCTTCTATGAACAACTCGATGTGCGTGCGGCCGTCGATTATTTGGTAAATGAACGCGCGGTTTCTTCTGTGGGTGTTTTTGCTTTCAGCATGGGAGCGTCCACTTCCATACTGGCAATGGCTGAAGATTCACGCATATCCGCAGCTGTATTGGATTCACCGTACTCCGACATGCGTAAAATTGTCGTAGAGCGAGGTAAGCAAGAGTATCATCTACCCGAGTATCCACTGCTCCCGATCGTTTTTAAATTCTACGAATGGCGCACCGGAGCCGATCCCGAAAAAACCAGTCCAATTCAGGTCATAGATACGATTGGCCCGCGACCTATTTTCCTGGTGCACGGAACTGCGGATACATCCGTGGGCGTGCACCACAGCGATGCATTGTATGTCCGGGCGGCCGAACCCCGACGGTACTGGCGCATTCCCGACGGTAAACATACCAGCGCCTGGAATCACGATCGAGTTAAAGCCGAGCGAGAATTTCCGGCGTTCTTTCGACGCTATCTTAAGTAAGCCATTATTAACAAAATCTCTTGCGTGAGTTATCTTGAGATTACGTACTCAATTGGATTGTCAGTGCGTTTATCAATAGACAAAGCGGGCGACCTTATTGGTAACCCAATCGTCTCCCGAAGCGTGCTGATACTCGTAACCGGTCACACGATTCTGATTATCATAGTCGTACACAAATCGATTGGTCTGATTGGGTTGTTTTCGAATGCGCTGCGACACGCGGCCCTGCTCATCGTAAAGGATACTGATTTCACTGATGGTAGCTTCACCATCCTTGATGGCGATCTCACGAGGACGATCCGCATTGTAACTTACCAGAAAGCGCAGTTGTTCACCACTGTTCTGTTCCGTGCCCGAGACTATGTGCTCACTGCTATACGTATAGGTCTGAGTTTGAATGCGCTCCCCATCTTTATTAAATACGCTCATTGTGTTTAAGCGGCCATTCGAATCGTATTCGAATTCTTTTCGAACCAGTTCGACGGCGGAAGCATTACGCAGTATTTCTTTAACCAATCTTCCCCCAGCATACTCATATTGCGAGAAACCCTGACTGACATTGCGCGCATCAAAGTATTCCTCGCGCACGAGATGACCGGCACCATCGTATTGAAAGCGAGCGGTTTCTATAATCTGTCCTTCCGCGTCGCGCACTTCCAGTGCTCGGGGTCCGGCAGTTTCCCCGGTGCCGGCGATGTACGCATCCAACGGCGACCAGGCCAGCGGCTGGTAGGCCCAAAGCCCACCCGGCAGGAATAGAAATGTAATCCACAAACTTCTTAATTTCATAACCATAGCTCTATATAGATAATGTCGGAACTCCGATGGATTTCAGTAGTCCGTTAATGTCTGCATATGCAGACATTGAATCGGCATCTTCCGGAAAGAATGAATACCATTTCAGGATTTTCTGACCGGATACGCAGGGCGGCGCAGCCTTTCACATAACAGATCCCGGAGATTATTGATTATGTCCCTCAAAGCAGAATTCGAACGGGCCGGGTTGCCGACTACTGTTCTCGATGATTTTGACGTAGGATTACTGGAGTGGTACTACTCTTTTTTAGGTCAGGAGAACGCGGCCGGTGGATTTTTCTCTGCGGGAGATGCACATCGCATACTGGAACGACATTTCTTTGAAGCGCTGGTCTTTGCCCGGGAGAGCCTGCGCAGCTATACGCGCTTAACGAGTCATAATGTTTCACGTGAAACACGCATACTGGACGCCGGCAGCGGCCCGGGTCTACCCGGCTTTCTGTTTTACACGCATCGTTCCGAACCCGCAGTTACTTTACTCGATTCTTCCCGCAGACGATTGGGGCTGCTGGAAAGTCGACTTAAAGCGGCCGAACTCAGGCACAGTGTACTTCAGTTTTGTTATGAGCGCTTGGAAGAACATATTGGAGTTTATGATCTGGTCATAATGCGGGCATTGATTCCTTTTCCCGCTTGCCTGGAGTTGATCTGTCAGTTACAAAAGCCGGGTGGTATGGTTTCTCTGTCTATGGGCGCCCCACCACTGGAAACTCCTGCCATGCGGGACTATCTGACCGCGCTGGGTTATGTTTCACGTGAAACAATTCAACCTCCGGAATTAGAGTTCCTCGGACAACGAAGCTTTAAAATCTTGATGAAAGCCAGCGCTCCCCGGAAACCATATCCGCGTAACTGGAAACGAATCAAGGAATCAATTCAAGAATGGACAGAATCATAGCACTCGCAAACCAAAAGGGAGGCGTCGGTAAAACTACCACGGCCGTAAACATTGGCGCATTCCTGGCTTCCATGGGGCAAAAAGTCCTGCTGGTAGACATCGACCCGCAGGGCAATGCCAGTTCCGGCCTCGGTCTGGATATTCACGCCCTGGATAAAACCATCTACGAAATTCTCATTGGAGAAGTATCGGCTGCGGAAACGATTGTAAACTCTCAGTACACCAATCTGAGCGTGCTACCGGCCAACGTTCAATTATCGGGCGTTGAAATCGACATGCTGCAAATGAACGAACGTGAGTTCGTGCTTAAAAACGCTCTGCATCAGGTCACCAATCGGTATGATATAACCCTTATCGATTGTCCGCCCAACCTGGGCATACTGACCGTGAACGCTCTGTGCGCCGCGAACAGCGTCATGATAACGCTTCAAACCGAATACTACGCATTGGAAGGTCTTACTCAACTTATGAAAGTTATCCAGCTGGTACAGAATTCTCTGAACCCGGAACTGATTCTGGACGGTGTGGTGCTGACGATGTATGATCAACGCACCTCATTGGCCAATCAGGTGGTAAACGATGTGCGCGAACATTTCGGCGATCGCGTATATAATACCATCATCCCCAGAAATGTAAAACTGTCCGAAGCGCCTTCATTTGGAAAATTCATCGGAGACTACGCGCCCGACTCTACCGGCGCTCAGTCGTATGCCGAACTGGCAAAAGAGGTACTGCATCGTGGCTAAAAAAGCATTGGGCCGGGGCCTATCCAACCTGCTTCCGGGAGCTGCTTCCGGTGATAAAACAATCGTACGCGACAATCCCAATTATCAGGAGATTACGCTCAATGAAATCAAACCCAATCCGAACCAACCCCGCAAACAATTCGATCCGCAGGATTTGAATGAACTGGCCGCCACTCTGCACAGCGTCGGATTGATCGAACCGGTTGTAGTTCGCCGACTTACGGATGGTTCCGGCTATCAATTGATCTCCGGTGAACGTCGCTGGCGCGCGGCTCGTCTGGCAGGTTTTAAAAAACTCCCGGCGGTAATCAAACAGGTGAATGATATCCAGGCGCTCGAAATGGGTATCATAGAAAATATTCAACGCGAAGAATTGTCCCCTATTGAAGAGGCCCGCGCTTACGATTACTGGATGCAACAGACGGGTCAGAAGGCCAGCGACATTGCCAACCGGGTGGGAAAGGATCGCACAACCATTACAAACCTGCTGCGTTTACTTAAACTTCCGGACGAAGCGCTGGAACTTGTCGATAAGGGCATGCTCACCCCCGGTCAGGCTCGGCCTTTGCTCGGTGTTGGCGATCGTAAGATGCTGGCGCGACTCTCGGCTCGTATTGTACGGGAAGGCTGGAGTGCGCGCCGCGTAGAAGACGAAGTAGCACGCCTGACATCCGGAACCAGGAGCGGTTCCACCGGCAGCGGGAAAACTTCCGGCAGTCGCAGAGATCCCAACATTGCCAATCTTGAAAAAAAAATTAGAACGCGATTAACCGCGAAGGTTCAGGTAGCCCATAAAAAAAACGGCGCCGGCAGCATTACCATTCATTACAACAATCTGGATGATCTGGATCGATTGCTGGAAGCAATGAAAGTGAAGTAAGCTGTTTAGAAGATTGAACAGCGTCCGCACGGATAACCCACACGAAATACTTCGAACGTCTTTGAATTAACCCCACGGCCAATTGTCTCGCCCGAACAGCGGGAAATAGATTGCTGGCTGCTTCCCGCTTACCAAAGTCGACGGCCATGCAAACCGAACGCAAAAAGATTATCGTGTTGGGTGGCGGTTATGCCGGGCTGTCGACTGCGGTTCTGCTGTCCCGCTCCGGTAAATTTCAGGTTACGCTGGTTGATTCCCGGGAGAGATTCCTGAATCAAATACATCTGCATAAAACCGTTTCAGAACCAATCGATCACTTTCAAATCCCGTACACCGAATTGGCCGACCGTTTTGATTTCCAATTTTTACCCGGCAAGATCGATACTGCATCGCTCGATCTGGCAAAGCTGGAAACCACCGGACGTATTCGAGTAATGAGCGAAGAACTCCCGTTCGACTATCTGGCGATCTGCACCGGAGCACGCGCCCGGTCACATGACAGCGGCCATCACATCTATACCCTGGATTATCTGAAAGAACACGGCGGCGAAGGGATTGTCTCCGAAGCGATGGTCACCCGCGAACATACAACCATTACGGTTATCGGAGGCGGCGCTACCGGTATTCAATTCTTATTTGAGCTGCATGATTTTCTCCGGAAGAAATCCGGTCGATTCAAGTTTCAAATTGTGCAGATGGACGATCGTCTCGTACCGGGTATGCCGCGCGCTTTCCACAATTACACAATGAAGCGATTGAAAGACCGCGGCATCGAATGTTATTTATCGACGCGATTTATCGAGGCGGCAAACAATCAACTCAAACTGGAAGGCCCGGATGGCAGCAGCGAAATCTCGTCCGACCTTACACTGATGCTATCCGGCGTGGAACCGGTACCGGAACTCTTACGCTGTAATGTGTATGGCCAACTATTGCTCAATGGCCGACCTTCCAATCGCATATTTGCAGCAGGGGATTGTAGCGTCTATGAAGGATCCGGGCTGAACAGCTTTACGGCTCAAACCGCCGTACGCAAGGGTCGCACTATCGCCAGTAATATCGAAGCCCTGGATGCGAACAAACCCATGTCGCGCTATAAGTATCAAGAGCTGGGTTATTTTTTGAGTCTGGGACCCTGGGACGGAATCGGTTGGATTGTCTTTCCATTTAATACGATCGCGGGCCCCCCCGCTTTCGCCATCAAAGAGGCGATTGAAATGCAGTTTCAGTTTTTTCTGAAGGGTTTGGATACTTACATAGATTGGTTGAGCTGAGGATTTGACCCGGCTAAAGTAAGCCCGACCGATCCGGCAAGGCCTTTCAGTTGAAGTCTCAATTACCTATATGCATCTGCTATGCATATAGGTAATTCGGCTGCTTGATACTGACGAATTCAAGGAATTCTAATTGCTCCATCCCAGAATTGGCACACGAGCGGAAAAACTGTATTTTACCGTTGTATCCGCCAGATCAAATAAAGCTGATCCCACATCTCCATCCAACGATGAATTTGCGGCTCTTGAAGCCAGCGCCGTATTTGTGTAAGTCGCCAGTGCACCGCCGGCCTTTCCTTCAGCAACGGTTTCCACGGCCATTGAACCTACGATTCCCGTTTGTGTATCCGCACTGACCACCACCTTGCTCGAATCTATGGTATAACCAGACGGAAGTGAAAACAGATAAATTCCAGTCCCGGCAGCGGCCCCGGCGTTATTCGTGTGGATGTAGGTATATGTAATTTCCATCGAGTCGCCGGATCGACGCCAGAAGGCACTATCCACGTCCGGTGTAGTCGCTTTACTCGGAGAGGCTGTTACGGCGCCTATTATCAAAGGATACGAAACCCAATTGGAATTCTGGTTACTATTATTCTCTATCTGCAATAATGTTAATAAGGCGGTTAGATCTTCATCAGCAGAAGAAGCGGCAGGCAACACAATTAACCGCTATTATAATAATCAATGCAGCTATTCTAAAACGGAGCATCTTAAACCTCACATTTTGTCCTGAATATATACTACAGGAATAGATATCCTGATAAAATCGGATTTTAATAGGACAAGCGCAATTCTAACATCAGGTTTCTATCTACATTGACGAATTCTTGCTCGCGGAGCAGCAAATTATTATCGCATTGTAAGCTCGCGGTCAATTTTCGATTTATAGATTATCTTGCCCTTCAATACGTCGGCATATCCGGATCGATTTCGGCGGCCCAGGCATTGATGCCGCCCACCAGATTCTTCACGTGACTGAATCCCTGCGAGCGCATAAACTCTACCGCTCTGGCACTGCGGCCGCCCATCTTACAATGCACGACATATTCTTTTTCCCGATCCAACTCATCCAAACGGGAGTCCAATTCGCTCAACGGAATCAGTTTCGAATTCCGCAAACGGCTGATTTCATATTCATGCGGTTCACGGACATCGAGAATAATAAAATCGATTCCTGGTCGGTTCTCATCTGTTTGGCCCAGTCGCTCATGCAACTCCTGCACTGTAATCTCATACGGATTTTGCGCAGGTTTAATATCTGCCGCATCCTTCTCTTCGGCTACGCCGCAAAACCGATGATAATCAATCAACTCCGTAATGGACGGTCGGGTGCCGCAGATCGCGCATTCGGCGTTTCTTTCAAAATGAAGTTCACGGAACTTTAACTCCAGGGCGTCATACACCAACAACCGGCCGGCCGCAACCGAACCGATACCGGCCAATATCTTGATCGCCTCATTGGCCTGCAGGGCGCCGATCACTCCGGGCAACACGCCCAGCACGCCGCCTTCGGTACAGGACACCACCGCGCCGGGAGCGGGCGGTTCGGGATACAAACACCGATAGCAGGGCCCGCCGTTATAATGAAATACGGAAAGCTGCCCTTCAAATTGAAAGATGGAACCGTAAACAACCGGTCGATTCGTTAAAACCGCCGCGTCATTTACCAGATAACGGGTGGGAAAGTTATCGCTGCAATCGGCAATGACCTGATAATCTTTTAATATTGAGCGGGCGTTGGCAGATGAGAGTTTTAAATCATGCAAATCAATCTGCAAGTGCGGATTTAGATCGAGCAGGTGCCCTCGCGCACTTTCCAGTTTTGATTTACCCAGCGTCGATGTTGTATGCAATACCTGCCTTTGCAGATTGCTCTCTTCTACCCGATCATAATCCACAAGTCCCAATCGCCCTATCCCGGCGGCCGCCAGATAGAGTGCCAGGGGGGAACCCAGACCTCCCACGCCGATTATCAAGGCCGAGCTATCCTTGAGTCGCCGTTGCCCTTCCAGTCCGATTTGCGGCAAAATAATATGTCGATTGTAACGACGCAGTTCTTCCGGTGATAGAATACTCACTACGCGCACACCTCCTGGGTTAGGTGACCACCAACGTGATCGGGGCGGGTTCGAACCGGTGCCGTACTTCGGCTGAATCCGGTTCGTACAGCGGAGATAGCAGACCGGTAACGTCGGAGCGTTACCGGCCGCAATCAGGCGTGATTGGACTTGATCTCGGCGATCAACTTACTGATAGCTTCTTTCGCATCGCCCAGATACATCAGGCAGTTGGGATAACCGTACAGTTCATTATCGATTCCGGCATAACCGGCACGCAGACTGCGTTTTACCACCACGACCGTGCGGGCTTTATCCACATTCAAAATGGGCATACCAAAAATGGGGCTGCTCTGGTCGTGCCGCGCCGCCGGGTTGGTCACGTCATTGGCGCCGATGACCAGCGCCACGTCCGTCTGCGCAAACTCATCGTTGATTTGATCCATCTCCAGCAGTTTCTCATAAGGCACATTGGCTTCCGCCAGCAGTACGTTCATATGTCCGGGCATACGACCGGCTACCGGGTGAATGGCAAACTTCACTTCCGAGCCGTGCTTTTCCAGCAGTTCGGTTAATTCCCGCACAACGTGCTGGGCCTGCGCAACCGCCATACCATATCCGGGCACAATAATTACTCGAGCAGCGGAATCAAAAAGCATGGCGGTTTCTTCCACACCCACTTGCTTTACTACAATGTCCGCTCCTCCGGCTGAGGATTTACTACCGGCAACCTGCCCGAATCCGCCTAACAACACGTTCATCAACGAACGATTCATGCTCTTACACATAATTTGCGTGAGAATAATACCGGATGCGCCTACCAGAGCACCGGTTACGATCAAAACCTTGTTCTCCAGTACGAAACCGGTAGTAGCAGCCGCTATACCGGAATAAGAATTCAATAATGAAATCACTACAGGCATATCCGCGCCGCCGATGGGAATTACCAATAAGATTCCTAAAAGTAACGCGATCACAACCAGAATCAACATGATCGTTTCGGGAGCCAGTACCGGCAGATTCATGCTTTTAAGCAGAGAAGCGACAAAGTAGGGCTCCAGGTTAATCAGGACACCCAACAAAACAGTAACCACAATCAAAACCAGGTTCAGTGCATGTTGCATGGGAAACATGACACTTTTTTCAGTGACTATTCCTTGAAGTTTCCCAAACGCTACCAGCGAACCGGTAAAAGTAACTCCACCGATCAATACACTGAGACAGATGGTTATTCCGGTATCCAGAGTAATTGTAGAAATATTGGCATTGTATTCCGCTGCGGCTACCAGCAACGATGCAATCCCGCCGAATCCGTTGAGCAGGGCGACCATCTGAGGCATGCCAGTCATCTGTACTTTCATCGCAAAAATCAGGCCGATTCCGGCACCCAGTACCACACCTGCGATGATCAATTCAAACTGCAGCTTATCGAACAGAGTTACCACTACGGCCAGGAACATACCGACGGCTGCCAGAAAGTTTCCCTGCCGTGCGGTGCGCACCGCGGATAGTTTCTTAATTCCCAGAATAAAGAAAACGGCGGAGATCAGATAAACAATGTCTTTGATTGTTTTAATATCATCCATATTGATAACTTACTCTTATTTCTTTTTAGTAAACATCCGGTGCATGCGGTCCGTAACCAGAAAGCCGCCCACCACGTTGATGGTCGCAAACACCACCGCTAAAAAACCCAGCAATGAGCTCATACCCACTTCCAGACTTCCGATGGTAAACAGACCGAAGTCATGATAGCCGGCGCTCAATACGGCGCCCACCAATGTCACTCCTGAGATTGCGTTACATCCCGACATAAGCGGTGTATGCAGCGTCGGGGGAACTTTGCTGATCAATTCGAATCCCAGAAATACCGAGAGCACCAAAATTGTGATAGAAATTATAATACTCATGCTGTCACTCCAATGCGCTTATGCTTCAGCAAGTTCGCGGGTCTTATCGTGAACAATTTTGCCGTCGCGAACAATGAAGGCTCCCTGTACAATTTCATCCTCTTCCGGAAAGTTCAGTTGAGCCTCTTCAGTAAAATACTCAATTAATGCCAGGACGTTTCGTGAATACAACTGGCTGGCATGAAACGGTACCTGTGCCGGTAGGTTCACAACTCCCATGATCTGGACGCCGTTAACATCCAATGTTTCATTGGCGCGCGTTAATTCACAATTGCCGCCCTGTTCGGCCGCCATATCCACCAGAATACTTCCGGGACGCATGCGTTTGACCATATCCGCCGTCACCAGCAACGGCGCTTTTTTTCCGGGCACCTGCGCGGTTGTAATCACCACATCCGCTTCCGCCAGGTGTTCGCTTAGAATTTCCTGCTGTCGCTTGATAAACTCCGCCGAGGCTTCTTTTGCGTAGCCGCCACTATCCTCGGCGTTTTCTTCGATTTCCGGTGGATCGATGTATTTTGCGCCCAGACTCTGCACCTGTTCCTTCACCGCCGGTCGAATATCCGAAACTTCTACCACGGCGCCGAGTCGACGTGCGGTGGCGATGGCCTGCAACCCGGCCACACCCGCTCCGAGAATCACAACCCGGGCGGGTGAAATTGTACCGGCTGCCGTCATCATGAGCGGAAATATTTTTTTCAAATGTTGCGCGGCAATAATAACCGCTTTGTATCCGCCGAGATTCGTTTGCGAACTGAGCACATCCATTCGCTGTGCCTTGGTAATACGCGGCACAGCGTCCATAGCGATGATATTAATTCCGACTTCGGCCGCCTTGCGGGCCAATTCGGGAAACGATAGCGGAAAGAAAAAGCCGATATACAACGCCCCTTTCTTCATCATTTCCAATTCATGTTTTCCCGATGGATGTTCCCCCGGTTTCTGCACTTTCAAAATAACATCGGACTGCGAGTATACTTCCTCTGCGGTTCCGATTCGGGCGCCGTCCGCAACATACTGCTCATCCGCGAATCCAGAAGCACTGCCGGCATCTTTCTCGACCAGAATATCATACCCGGCCTTTTTTAACTTGACCACACTTTCGGGAACCAGGGCAACTCGAGTTTCCCCTGCAACCGTTTCTCTGGGTACACCT
>JAGRMX010000149.1 GCA_020441025.1 Leptospiraceae bacterium | reverse complement strand
CTTATAAAATGGAAAGATCAGCTGGCCGCCGAAACCGGAAGGCATTTCAAGTTCCATGCCATCGTAACCGATGGATATGTCGCGACCGTTATGCGGTATATAAGCCGTTCGAAATATATAATCCCACACACTGAGAGTGATTCCAAAATTCACGCCGTATTTGCCGGGCAACTCGCGGGCGTGATGCCATATATGCATCTGCGGATTATTCAATATGTACTTAAGCGGACCCAGAGGTATTTTGATGTTGGAATGGTTGAAATGCCCGATAGCCAATGTGAAGGCATACACATAAAAGAAATCGGTTGCGCCGAAACCGATTATATGCAGAGGAATATACTCGAACATGCGGTACACGATATTTTCCATCCAGTGATAACGCAGGTGCGCGGCGAATCCCATTTGTTCCACGGAATGGTGAACTTTATGAAACTCCCATAATACGGGAATACGATGCAATAATACGTGTACGTTCCACTGAATAAAATCGCGTAGGATAAAGAGCACGGGGAAAAGTATCCACGGTGATGCGTCGCTCAAATCAAACAGAGTCAAATCCGAAACGCCAACTACTCCACTGAGTTTTAGAAATAAAAACTCGACTATAGCGGCGGCTGCGGCAAACCCGAGAATCGGAAAAATGAATAAATTAAAGAACATGTAGAACCCATCCAGCCAGAAGTCCTTGCGGAAGATACTCTGATTACGACGCCAGGGGATCAGTATCTCCAACAGCCAGAAGAACAGGGAAAGTCCTACCAGCACGTATAGATAATTTTGCCAGCCCGGTTGCCAGACCGAATGCCAGAATTGAGTCGCCGCGCGGGTGGTTTCGGAAATGGCTATGTCCGTTATCCGGGAAAGCATTTGGTCTCCTCACTGGCCGGTTATAATCGGAATCACCCGTATAAAGCGTGCTTCTCGAATTACCCCGGCGGGTATACAATTGGACGAAGCAATCCCGCAATGGTCACGAAAACGCGCCCATGCGATAGGCGGATGAAACGCAGCCGGATTGCGAATGTATTTCAGGGTTCCACAATTTGAAAAATGGCGCCGCGTTGAAAATCGCCGATGAAGATTTCCCCGGAGTCATTCTGTCCAAAAGTGGCGATCAACAGGGGCCATTTGCCCAGGGCATAGGCCGTCGTAATCGCAGTGCGACCGTCCGCCGGTAGATCAATGGCCCAGATACGTCCACTGATGAAATCGGCAAAAATATACTTATCGGAAAGTGTCGGAACTTCGTCACCGGTGTATACATAGCCGCCAGTGATGGATTGGCCTTCATTGCGCCCATATTCGTACACCGGATCGGTCAGCCCGTCTGTGCGGCAGCCGGATTCGGGTTCGAAACAGTGCATGGCTTCCCGGATGTTCCAGCCATAGTTTTCCCCGGCCCGGACTATGCTGATTTCTTCGTAAGAGTCCTGGCCCACATCGGCGACTACCAAGCGGCCATCCGGATCAAAACTGTAACGCCAGGGATTGCGAAGGCCGTACGCATAGGTTTCGGGTTGGAACTCCGGGCGGTTCAAGAAAGGATTATCGGTCGGAATCGTATACGCGCGGTCGCCGTCCGGGCGCACATCAATTCGCAGCATACTGCCCAGCAGAGTGTCGCCTTTCTGCCCATTACCATGCGGATCATCCGCCCAGCCCCCGTCGCCCCAGCCGATGTACAGCATACCATCCGGTCCGAAAGCCAACTGGCCGGCATTATGATTCTGAAACGGTTGTTCCAGTTTCATTAGCACGCGTTCGCCGCCCGCGCCGGACTCCAGCAAATTATCGGGATCATCGATACGCATTTCGCTGACGATGCTGTAATCCACATCGCTTTCCCGAATGGTATAATTAAGATAAATCAAACCATTCGATTCGAAGTCGGGATGAAACGCAGCACCCAGTAATCCCTGTTCAGATTCGGTTACTACCGGCAAACTCAGCAATTTACGCGATTCACCCGCATCTATGTCGGCGGCAAACAGGTCTCCTCCCTTCGTGCACACCAACGCAATTTCGTCGCTGTCGGGCTGGAACTGGATGTCGGTAATCTGGGGAAAGCCGTCGGCTACCTGGCGAACGGCAATGTCAATGCGCGGACGGGCATCATCAGGTGCAATAAACTGCGGCGCAAGATTTGCGGCGTCTCCTTCCGCCGAATACTCCTGACTGACCAGACTGACGATGGTTTTGCGAATTTCACATCCCACAAAACAAAGCATAACTGATACGATGATGATTGGAAGTGACGGTCGTCCTGATTGCATAGCCGGAAAGGTGAAACGTCGTCTACGGCGGGCAAGTATAAAATCATCCGTTTTTTGATTGTGAGGGAAAGGGTCGCGTATTATATGAGACCGATGGACCCATTTTTCCCCAAAAAATACTACGCCCGCAAAAAGTTTTTTAAGATTTTTGGCGGCGAAATGAAAATTTACGATGAGAATCGCAGCAATCTGCTTTTTTATGTGAAGCAGAAAGCGTTTCGCATCAAGGAAGACATCAGCATATACGGTGACGAATCTAAAAACACCGAATTGCTGCGCATAAGAACTAAGAGCATTTTTGACATAGCCGGGACGTATGATGTTTCCGACAGCGTTAAAAATGAACAGGTCGGAGCTCTGCGTCGCAAAGCATGGGCTTCCTTTGCCCGCGATACCTGGTTGATCCTTGATAAATCCGGTAAAGAAATCGCCACTTTGAAAGAGGACAGTATGCTCAAGGCATTGCTGCGTCGCTTTTTACTGGGCGCGTTGTTTCCGCAGACTTTTTCCATTACCATGGACGGCAAAGAAGTCGGTGAATTGCGACAAACATTCAATCCTTTCGTCCCCCAGTATACAGTCGATTTTTCTATGGATACCGAGAATAAGCTGGATCGTCGTCTGGGAATCGCCGCAGTCGTGATTTTGCAAGTAGTGGAAGGCAAACAGGACGGTTGAGATCGGTAACGAGATTCGATAATCCAATCCAAACAATCACAATATGAGAATCTCCACCCGATGCGGTGGAGATTTCTTGTCAGAAGACCCTGTGCCTACCATCGTTCCCGCGCACTCTAATGTTTTCACCGCATACTTTACAAATATCCCCGGACATCGTGAATCCGGAAGATTGTCCTACACGTTAGCTCCCAATTGATTATCAATCAATTCCCGGAGCAATGGGCGGGTCCATCTGTTCCTTCCGGGTCTTTTGGTGAGCGCGTACTGTAAAGGTCTTGATACACGAAGGTCAGGATAAATTTTCTCGTTTATAGTCCACATACCTGTAATCCCTGTGGCTGATACAATGGAAGCGGAATACAAAAACGAACCGGGTGACGAATTTGAATCCTTTCACGCCATGCTGGAAAAGCTGGCCGATCGGTTGACGTTGCTCATGATGATCAGCATCGTCCCTTTGTTCGGCTTCTCGCTTGCGCGTATTTCTCAAATGGGCTGGCAGCCGGTAATGTACCTGCACAGTTTGATTAGCCTGATCGCTGTACTGACTTATCTGTTTAAGAGCAGGCTTTCGTATTATTATAAGAGCGGGGCGATGATATGCATCATGCTGGCCATCGGTACCGGAGCTATTTTTCACAATCAAAGCGTCACGTATTCCACTCCTTATTTTATGATCGCGTGTATCATGGGGTTGGTGTTTTTCGGGTTAAAAGCTACGTTTATCCTTTTATTTGTAACATTTCTCATTCAACAGGCCTATACTTTTTATAGACCCTTTAACTCTTCGATTCACCAGCAACTGATTATCATCACCGCACCGGTGTTGAGCCTTGTTCTTTTTTATATTGTTCATTCATTTAAGAAATATCTGCTCGGTCTGGTTGCCACGTTACGAATCCAGAACGTCGAACTCAGGCGGGCGGAACAATCGGCCCGGGAGGCGACCCGGGCCAAAAGTGATTTTCTGGCGACAATGAGTCATGAACTGCGCACTCCGCTGAACGGCATTCTGGGCAATCTGGAACTTCTGCGCCTCCAGATCCGTGATCCTGAGCAAAATAAAATTGCAGAGACAATTCAACAATCCGGGCGTCTGTTACTTGCGCTGGTGTCGGATATTCTGGATCTCTCCAGAATTGAAGCGGGTAAAATGGAAATCCGGAATACGCCCTTCCAATTCCAAAACCTGGTTCGGGAAGTTTTGCAGGGCTTTGAGCACGCTGCCGCAGAAAAAGGACTGGAGCTTTATTCTACCCTCGCCCCGCAAATTCCTCCGGTAGTTGCAGGCGATGCCGTAAGGATTCGCCAGATACTCTACAATCTAATCAGCAACGCGGTGAAGTTTACGCACCGGGGATATGTAAAACTGGAAGCACAGGCGCTTGAAATCGATGATCAAATGGCAAACATTTTAATTTCCGTTACGGATAGCGGAATCGGAATCGATGCGGATAAAACGGCGCTCCTTTTCCAGGACTTTCAGCAGATTGATATGTCAAGCAACCGACGCTATCAGGGAAGCGGATTGGGACTATCCATCTGCAAGAATCTGGTCGGTCTGATGGGCGGCGAAATCGGTGTCCAGAGCGCGAAAAACCGGGGCAGCACATTCTGGATAAAAATTCAACTGCCGATCGGGAATCCGGGGGATCTGATGGCGGCTGCTGACAACTCCGGCTTAACCCAACAAATACAAAATGCTTATTCGTACCGATTGTTAATCGTGGAGGATCATCCCGTTAACCGGAAGCTGACCCTGGCCATGCTGACGCATCTGGGATTTGTGCATGTAGATTGCGCCGAAGACGGTCTCATTGCCGTCAATCTGACCAGGGAAAAGAAATACGATTTAATTCTGATGGATGTTTTAATGCCCGAACTTGACGGTGTTGAGGCTACTCGAAGTATCAGACTGGGCGCGGATGGATCGAAAAATCAGAATACGCCCATCGTCGCTCTTACGGCGGATGATATTAAAGAAGATTTAGATCTCTGTCTTAATGTCGGCATGAACGATGTCCTTACAAAACCAGTCGATCTGGAACAATTGGCCGCAATGCTTTTGAAATGGATTCCAGACCTGCAATGAGATTCAGCACTTAAGCCGCGATGTATAAAATGCGGGGGATATAATCCGGGTAGGCCGGACAGAGCGATTCATTTTATTCCGGTCCGGACTTAAACGGCAGTGCGATCACGAACAGTTTTACCATTCGCACAATTGTCAGATTGGAACGGAGCATAGTACAAGCATGAAATCTTCACACCGGATTTGCATTTTCAGGGCCCCTTCCTGGAGTGCCGCTCCGCCGCAGAATATGTACGGAGCCTGGTCGCGGACCCGCCCGTGAATTGCCATTATGAAATGATTGATAGTCTTGCTGATGCCGGCCGCGTACATTTGCTGTATACTTTTCGCAAAGGCAGCATGGAAACGCGCATGTCCCAGAGTTTCTGGATAAGAGCGAGCAGAATTCAAAAGATTGTTCTGGTATTTGATACCGCGGCGTTCAGAGCATGATTGCGGCGGCTTTTCGTATTACGGTTCCAGGCCGGAGTCTATAAGAAATCAAAATTGGCTCGATCACGCAAAAATCAGTTCCGCGGCTTAAACTTTTGGTACAGGTCTCCAAATAAATTGTCCGGGTCCAGACCGGCTTTGGCGCTTTCGTAGCGTGGTCGGCTGTAAATACTCCAGAAAGTGGTTTCATCATAGTGATTCCGTGAGATCAATGTCTTAATGCCGTTCAGCTCGTACGTTTTTCGTTCCAGCAGTTCGGAATAATCGATTCGCGGATCATCGTTTGGTTTACCATATACGGCGCAGTCGATTAAGAACGACGTGCCCATGCGCTCGGCGTGCTCATCGCTCAACCAGGGATACAGTCGGGGCGCCCGGTACGGCACAATCCATAATGGATAGTAATCGAAGTCTTTTTGGTACCATTCAAAAAATCGGACAAAGTTGTGCTCGGGAATAAAGACATCCACCACCACGTCGGGTCGGCGCTTCCATTTTAATAGCGGACTCAGTTTCTGAGACCATTCAATCAGATTGGTGGACCCCAGTAGATAATTGCCCAGCAACATACGCACAGGCCAGTACTCCAGCGCCGGTACGGTACGTGACAACCAGTGACATTCCGCGTCGTAGCGAAAAAAGTAATCGTGCAGTGCGAGGTTATCGACGCGTTTATCCAGCGTACTTTGATAATAAACGCTCAGCCAGTCGTACTTACTGAGTTTGAGATTATCCTCCGCGGGCACCATGCGTCCTTCGCAGACCACCAATCGATCGGGCGCGTGGATGATACCGTCGATGAAATCGACGTCCTTTTGTTCGCAACGTTCGCGCATATAGTTCCAGAAGGAATCGAAATCATGAAACAACACGTTGCGCATCTGCACGCAGGGATGCGCCGGCAATAGTTTAAATGTAATCAATGAAAGAATTCCAAGCGTTCCGTATGAACCATGTATCATCTGAAAAGAATCATTCCGATTATCCGGCGAGCATTGTACAACTTCGCCCCGCCCGGTTATGATTTCGTATTCCAGGCAGCTATCATGAAAACCGCCGTACTGAAACGACATGGATTCAAGCGAACATCCGGAGACGGCTCCACCGATTGTGATGGTTTTCAGCTCGGGCACGGTATAAGGAATCAAACCAAACCGTAAAGTTTCGCGCACCAGTTCATCGAAAGTCACGCCCGGTTCCGCCGTGCAGGTCATCCGCCCCACGTTGATGTCGAGAATATGATTCAATTCCTTCAGGTTCAGTTTCGGACGATTGGAGGATGCGCGTCCCGGTAAAGGAACAAAGTGGGAAACTCCTTCGCGTTCTTTAACCGGAGCGGAGACGGTTCCGGCCATTTTACGTATTTGCGCGACAATTCGGCCTACCCGCTCATGATGCGCTTGCTGTTCGGATTCTGCGGACATTGCGTTTTTAATACGCCGTAGCGACTTAAATAAATAAAATCAAAGCGATTTATGGACTACGTTATAAATTAACGGCATTCAAAAAATTTTGAATCATCGTCATGGTTTCGACCGGTTTATCCTGAAACATGAAATGACCGGCATCGGCGATAGTTACCAATCGTGAGTTCGGCACCAACGGCAGATGTTTTTCCTGATGTTCGGGGCCGATGGCGGTGTTGCAGGCGCCCGCGATGATTAATGACGGGCCGGTGAATTTATCCAGGCCTTGCGTGAGATTCAGCGATCCGTCGTTGGCGGAATTGCCGATGCCTTTCACGGCCACGTTGTACCACGCTTCATAGCCGGCGCGCACAATCACGTTGTGTGGATTCGCATCGGGACAATAGTATGCGGGATTGGCCACGCGCATTACGCCGTTAAGCCAGAAATCACCGGCGGCATATTCATCCGAATCGTCTACGTGCAGGGATTGGAACCAGCTGTACAGCATACCGGTAAGCATTCCGAGCGATACATCCGGATTGATTACAGGGTCGGACGTTTCCGCGGTTAAAAAGCCGGGCTCGGCCAGGATCAAATGGCTCACTGTGCGAGGATAGCGGCCGGTGTAAGCGGCCGAAAGCATGCCACCCCAGGAATGGCCGAAGAGAATGACCGGGCGTCCGCCGCCAAAATGCGTTACGATGGCGTGCAGATCCTCGATAAATTGATCCACCGTCAGGGAATCCGCGCTTACATTGCGTGCGGAAAGTCCGGAGCCGCGTTGGTCATACCAGACCAGATGATAGCGATCCGAAAGCGGTTCC
>JAGRMX010000148.1 GCA_020441025.1 Leptospiraceae bacterium | reverse complement strand
GACGATGAAATAGCTCACGCTGTTCAATTTGTGCGCAAATCTATGCGTATGGTCAGATTACCGGCTCACACTCGGGTTAAATTGTATAATAGAAACAATTCATTGAATCGCATACTCAATACCTTCAATCTGTAACCCGGGAATCGGCTCCGAGCGTCTATTTAATAGCGGCCGGAAAATCGCCCGACTCACCGGACGATGCGCAATGAACCGCTAAAAGATTAAATACAGAATGAATTGAATGAATAACAATAGCGTCGCCCAGAAGCGCAGATCCCTGTACAGAACCGGCCGATGATCATCACCATATACATAGCGCAGGGGCAACGCCCAAACCAGCGTCAATATGACCGCGAATAAAACCAGAGCGCCGACTTTGGCGTACCATAACGGAACGGCTGTTAACCATTCGAACGTGAGTACGTGCATGTCAGTGTCGCTCCCGCTCGGTTGTCCCGATAGTCAGATTCCGCAGACTCTGCGGTGAGCGGGCGCGTGTAATCAGACTCACACCGAAAAGCACCAGTACCGCAAAAACAAAACTATAGAATGCCATATACAGCATATTAAATCGGCCGGTACCGGGCCAGTCCACGGTGCCCAGCAAGACCGCACAGGCCACTCCCAGCACCAGCGCCCATAAGCCGGCCATGGGTGTGATACGCCGAAACAGAATGCCCATCAATATCAGCGCGAAGAGCGGCCCCTGAAAAAAGGATAAACCTAATTGCACGAACGCGTAAATGCCGCTGTCTTTGACCGCATCGATGCTGAAGGCGAAAGCCACCGCAATCAACAAAACCGAAAAAGTGATCAGCTTACCCCGCACCATTTCGCGAATGCTTCGTTCCGCGCCTGCGGAATCATGCTCATCATGAATAAGGTCCGGACCGGTTTCCGCAAATCGATTTTCAAAAACGCCCCAGATGTCTCGCGTCATCATGACACTGGTGGCGTTTAAGGTGGAATCGACGGACGATTGCAAAGCGGCAATAAAAGCCACAAACAGAATTCCCGATAAACCGGGCGGCAGGACCGCCTTAATGATGGCCGGCAACGCCTGATCCTGATGATCAAGCGTATCGCCGTACAGAATAAGAGCTATGAATCCGGGCAGCACAATCAAAAACGGCACCATGGTCTTGGCAAAGGCCGCGAAGATCATGGACGCCTGACCGTCCCATTGCGATCGGGCTGCCAGAGTGCGCTGTAAAATCACCTGATTGGCGCACCAGTAGGCGGGCGAAAGTACTATACCCAGTCCCAGCAAAACACCGGGCCAGGGAAACTGCTCATGATCCGCCGGCAAGAAGGCGTGCAAATGCTCCGGCGACTGTGTGCTTAACTTCTCCCAGAATGCTTCTAAGCCGCCCACATGCGCAATACCCAGAACTGCCAGCGCGATTCCGCCGACAAACATAATCACCAGTTGCACCGTATCCGAAATGGCCACCGCCGCCAGACCGCCCGAGATGGTATACACGCCCACCACGACGGCGGTTATTAATATGCCGGCGGCGGGCGTGAGCCCCAGATAAGTTTCCAGCATGGTGGCCGTGGCCCAGAGATAAATGCCGATGATGAATACGGAAAACAAACTGAGTATTATTCCGGAAATCATGCGAACCGGTTGATTGTAACGCAAGCCCAGATACTCGGGCACGCTGTATACGCCGGCGCGCCAGTAATACGGAACGAATATGAAGGCCGCCAGGATCATGGCCGGAATGGCGCCGATCCATTCAAAGTTTGCCTGGGCGATTCCAATTTCATATGCGCCTCCCGCGGCGCCCACATAATCATTGGAACCCACATTGGAGCCGATGATGGACATACCGATGACCCACCAGGGCAACGACCGGCCGGCCAGAAAATAATCCCGGGCGTTTTTCATGTTGCGGCCATAGTAGAGGCCGAATAAAATCATACCGAGTAAGTACAGCAGTATCAGAGAGAGATCCAGCCAGTGAACATGTATCCCGGCAAACCGCAGAATTCCATCATCCATATGCGTTCGCAAAATGAAAGCGGCGCGAATATATTCAACCACTTTCAATTGAGCCGGAGCCGAATGAGCGCTTTCTATCGCCGGCTGGCGCCGAGTTTATTGGGCCTGTTCATAGTATGTTCACCGGCTCCATCCGAACCGAACGCCGGCGCAGATCCGGACTTGTTTGCCGGTCGCCGATTACTTCAGGATGTAGCACCGGATACGAACAATTTGATTCAGTACCATGGCCGTGGACTTACGGCCGCCGAATACGACGTCCAAAAGCGAAGCGAACTGGAAGAATTCGACACTGTCTTAAAGCAAAAATTCGGCAATGGATTCAGATTGCACGCAACCAAACACTTTAATATCGCCTGCGAGTGTGACCGGGCACAGATGCGGCAGTTAGAGGAATGGATTACGGTTTTTTATGAATCCGTGTATCCGCGATATTTTCGCTATGAAATTAATCGAACATTTCGCATTATCTATTTCGCCAATCGCACGCGATTCATCCGGATTACCGGAATGGAAGTGTACGGTTTTTATCGCAGCTATGAGCAGACTCTGTATACCTATGTGGGCTCCGGTCCCGGCACCCTCTGGCATGAATTGGTGCATGCTTTTATTGCGGCCAATTCCCGTCGCACGTATGTCCGGCAGTGGTTCGATGAAGGCTTTGCGTCTTTTTATGAAATGGCGGCGGTGCGCAACGGTACTTTCTTCGAAGGGTATACCAACTGGCGGCACCCGGCCTTACGCGCAGCCATACGGGATAAAAAGTTACTACCGTTGCGTGCGGCGCTGCGCGGCGAACGTCTGGCACCGGAATTTGGTTATGCCGGAGCGCGCTTCTTTTTCTGTTATTTATGGATCAACGGCTGGATGGAAAAATTCGTGCAGGCTTATCTGTATGAAATCTTGCCGCGCTATCCGGCCGACCAGCTGGATGCGGCTATTCACGCGCAATTGGAAATCATATCCGGTATGAGTCTGGAAGAAATGGAACGCGATTATCACCGCCTGGCGCTGGAGCTGGAAAAGAATCAGAAATTAAATCGTATGCGCCAGGTGGCGCGATAATCCGCCAAACGGCGCATTGCATGTTATACATTTCAGTACAATCGCGTTCGGCAACCGGATGAGTATTTGCTTGCAGCACTCGATAAAACACCTCACGTAGTGATCTCACCGGTTTCGGCTTCGTTTTCGGAGGAGACGCGCACGACCTGCGTACCGGCCAGAATATCATGCAGCGTCTGACGGGATGATTGGAAGATCAGTAACAGATCCAGCAACAGAATCACCAACCCGAAATAGGGCAGTGCATATAATACCAGCGGCAACAGGTAGCGCAGGGCCAGCAGGCGCATGAACCCTGGCGCAGATTCCTCTCGGCCGGCAATCCGAATACGCAACAACCATTTGCCGATGGTGGCTCGCAATTGGAACAGCAGACTCAGTTGAATTAAAAGTAAGATTCCCGGCAATAGCCAGCGCAGTGGGTCGGATGCCAGCATACGCACAACGGCGAATTCATTTAACAAATGCAAAAGTCGCAGCATCGGTGCTGCGATATCCTCCGACTGCCGATCTATGCTCGAATCCAGATGCGGAACAACCAGGGGCATCAACACCGCAACGCACAATGTCAAATCGATGAGAGCGGCCGGCAATCGATGCCACAGGGGATGAGCCAGGGCGGGAGCCACATAAGCATGCACCGGTCTATCGGGCGTATCGGTTCCCCGACGATACGGATTCGAAACTTCGGCACCGGTGTCCCGCATTACAGAGGGAAGTACGCAGCCATGCGTGGTGCGGCAAGCAAAAGACTACCCGGAGACAACTCACACCCGATCATTTTTTACGATAGTGCAGAATCCCCCAGGCCAGGTATCCTTTTTCTCCGGCTTCCACCCAGTGGCCCAGCCCGGCAATCATGCGATCGACGTAATCCTTGCTCACATTGGCGACAATCTGGTCGTACTCGGATTTGAGAACCGCCCGCACTCGACTGTAATGGTTCACGAGTTGATGCGTCATCAATTCGCGATGCAGTTCTTCCATGCCATTGCGTTCACAGGCCCCCCGATAAAACTCGGGAGAACCCATGGTATCCAGATGGATGCGATCCAGCACGGGTTGCAGCACGCCTTCGGGACAGTCATCACTCTGCATGGGATCGGTCATAATAAATTCCCCGCCCGGCTTCATGACCCGGGCCACTTCCTGTATGACCGTTTCGCGATTGCCGCTGTGCAGAATGGCATCCTGGGACCAGATGTAATCGTAAGTATTTGCTTCGGCGGGCACACTTTCAAAGCTGCCGTCAATGACGTTGATTTTATCCGCCAGGCCCTGGTCCTTATTCATATCCCGGTTACGTTGATTTTGCACTTCACTCAAATTCAGGCAGTCCACATGCGATCCGTACTTTGCGGCCAGAAAACGAGCCGCGCCGCCGTACCCCGCGCCGATATCCAGGATGCGCTCACCGCCGCCTAACTTCAGATACGACGCCATGCGCTCGACGGTACGCCGACTGGCATCGAAGATCGATTCATCGGGTGAGTTGTACAACCCGATGTGAATATCTTCTCCGCCCCATACGGTAGCATAAAAGCGATCCGCGTCATCGCTGTTATAGTATGTTCGTGCGGTCTGTACAGTATCGGAATAGCCCATCATTATCCTCGTTAACTTCGTTATCTTCGTTATGCTCTTGTTCGGCCTGAATAAAACCGTGTGTGCGCGTCGATTCAGGCCGGTAAGTCGTCCTCCGGCGGCGAGTCCTCGCCTCCACGCTCCGCTTCCGTCGGACCGCGATGCGCTCCCTCGGCCTTATCATACCATTGTTTCTCGGCTACATGAATGAAAAAGTCGGGATCATCCTGCCGATAGGTTTCCTGAAAATCGCCATAAGTGGAAATGGTCTGGAATCCCACTTCGTGCATCAGTCGGGTGGTGTAGCCTTTGCGCAGCGGAAACATGTTCAGATGGTACACCGATTTATCCGGGAAGGTGTACCGAAAGCGAGCCAGCCCCGGGTCCATATGCTCGGGTTCGGCGCGTATATTCTCACCGCAATAGTAAAACACGTGTTTGGTTGAAAAACCATGATCCAGTATGCTATCATAATTGCGTTGATCCAGAATCAGGATGCCGTCGTGACGTAACGCGGCATAAAACTCAGCCAGCGCCTTGCGGCGGTCGCGCTCTTCGAATAAGTGCGTGAATGAATTCCCCAGACAGATAACCGCGTCATACTTGCCGTGTACATCGCGATTCAACCAACGCCAGTCGGCCTGAACGGTGCGTAAAATATGCCCGCGCTTGCGTCCGTTTTCAAAAGCCCGCGCCAGCATTTCGGGACTGCCGTCGGCGCTGACCACGTCAAAACCCGCTTCTATTAATCGAATGCTGTGGAATCCGGTTCCGGTAGCCACATCCAGAATCTTATGCGCGCCACGCTCTCTTAAAACGCGAATGAAAAAGTCGCCTTCACTGTTTGCGCGCGCGTTCCAGTCAATCAGCTGATCCCACTTGGAAACAAAGCCCTTAATATATTCTTCTTTATAGTGATCGGTTTCGCGAACCGCAATGGGATCTTGTCCGAAATCCTGTTGTTCCTGCATTGAATACCTCCAGGTATACCGACATACTCGGAATTACACGCGCATATTCGCATGCATGCGCAAAGCGACCTCAGATGTGAACATCTGACGTTACTCGATCATTTTCTCAGTTCTGTCGGGCGGGATCCGCGAGAATTATGTCAGCGTGACATTTTGACGCGTTTGAACGCAAATTGAACGTTTGAGACGCATACAATCACTGTATGCACGGATGCAGATCCCGATATAAGGTTCTGTCGGTGGCTTCTAAGATCAAGGACTTTTTCGGAAGTACGCGGAATCAATCGCACTTATCGTGCGTTTTTCCACTTTTCGATCACATTTCCGTCGAATGATAGTGCTTATGTTACAATATTGTTCGCTAAAAACCACAAAAGCGATACGCGCGCATCAATTTTTAACATGAATTGCCCGTATTTGATGCGCGTAAAAAGCGGAAAAAATGAAAATTTATTCCGACTGTGCGGCTAATTTTTTCATGCGGCGTTTTGTTTTAATTTCTTCCACTGTAAGATACAGAATGGGCACCAAACCCAGAATCAAAACGGTCGAGAAAATCAATCCCCAGGCAAATGACAGCGCCATGGGTACCAGAAAAGGATCATAACCGCCGATACCGTACGCGGTAGGCAACAGTCCCAGCACGGTGGTAATGGAAGTCAACATAACCGCGCGTAAACGCATGGCCGCCGCTTTCACAATCACATCATGATTGCTCATTTCCGGATTCTCCGCACGGATGCGATTGGCGAAATCAACCAGAACAATGGAGTCGTTAATTACGATTCCGGACAGTCCGATGATACCCATCATCGAAAGGAAGCTCAACGGTTCACCGTGTAACAGGAAGGCCAGCAATACGCCGATCATACTGAACGGCACGGCGATTAGAATAACAAAGGGCTGCACTAATGAGCGAAACAAAGAAGCCAGAATCATGAAAATGATAATGACACCCACCAGAAAGGCGCGACCCAGACTGGCCATCGACTCTTCCGTGTCTTTGTTCTCGCCGCCAAAACGAATTTGATAGCCCGGATACTTTTCCGGAATATGAGCGGTCAATTCGCGCGCCTGGCTGACGGCTTCTTCGGATGTAATGCCGTCTACGTTGGCCGTTACCGTAACCAGCCGACGACCATCCAGGTGATTGATGGCCACGATGCCCTTATCTTCCTGCCAGTTTGCCATCCGCGATACGGGAATAAAATTGCCCAGCGGATTGGTTACGTAGATTTTATTGAGTGAATTCAAATCATTGCGGAACTCTTCGGCGAAGCGTACGCGAATTTCCACTTCCTCTTCCGGACGCCGAATGCTGGTGGCTTCCACACCCTCGAAGGCCGCGTTCACCGCCTGGGCAATCTGTACCACGGTCACACCGGCCTGGGAACTGAGACCCTCATCTATATTCAATCGCAACTCATCTTTGCCTTCAATGAAGTCGTCGTCGATGTCCACCACGCCGGCAATGCGTTCCAACTGCTCTTTGTACTCCGCCGCAATCTGTTCCATAACCTGGAAGTTATCGCCGGTTATTTCAATCGCAACGGCCTTACCCACCGGCGGGCCGCCTTCCAGCATTTCAATTTCCAGACCTTCCAGCCCGCCCTCCAGGTTGGCGAATGCGGGCGGAATATTGTAATCGATTTGATCGCGCAACGCCAGCAAATCGCGATTGAACTGCTCACGCAGACGGCGCTTTTCGGCCGAAATCTCCGCCAGGGTACGCTCCTCTTCATCCCCGTTGAACCAGTTGCCTATTGAGGCAAAAAAACCGTCCTCGGTCGTGGAATCCGCCGCCGGTTGATTCACGGCTTCCGAATCGCGTGTACCGTTGGACGCGTCCTCCAGCGCGGCACTGGAGTACTGCGCCTCTTCCTCGCGCAATTCACGCAGCCGACGCCACTCGTCCCGCAGAGCATCGGTAGACTCGTTCATATAAACCGAGCGAATGGCATCGGCCTCGTCGCCGCCCTTTTCTTCCATGCGCTCAATCAGAGCCAGGTCGCGCTCCTTTTTATTAATATAGGCCGCGTCATCCAGCAACCATTCGGTCTGGCTGCGCAACCGGGTGGCGATCAATTC
>JAGRMX010000147.1 GCA_020441025.1 Leptospiraceae bacterium | reverse complement strand
TTTCTCCCGCAATCCGGCGGCCATATTATTGATGCCGTTGGCCAACTGGGCGATTTCATCGTTGGCGGTGATGGGTATGTGCACGTTAAAGTCGAGCTGTTCAATGCGATTCACCGCGCCGCGCATCCGGGCAATGGGATGTCGTAGATAGCGGGCCAGCAGAACCGAAAAAACCTGTGAAAGAATAATCAATCCCAGCGATACGCCCACTATCACCGGGACGCTGGTTTTGATTTCATCTTTTTCGGACAGCATGAGATTCAACGCGGCCTGGGCCAGAATCAAAATGGGGGCCAGTGAAACCGCCGCCACGAATACTTCCAGTCGAAAGCGCAATCCGGTACGAATCCCGCCTTCAAAATCCACCGGACTGCCGCCGGGAAAGATACGCGGAATGTACACCCGCCGGTTCAAGTAGTCCATCAAATAGAAACAAAAAACGAAGGTAAGCAAGCTCAGAATCACCATGGTAATCATATTGGTGAAGATATAAAATGCGCCGATATGGATTCCCTCATAATAATAAATCATATACATCATGGCATTGCCCGCAATCCAGCCGACGATGGCTACCGCGCTGATGGCCAGAGGAGCGTTCAGCATGCGGCGTACTCCGCGTCGATACGCGGAACTATCCGATGCGGTGTCGTTATACAGATGTCGAATGGGCGTCAGATATATCAGGATGAATACGAGCGCTACCGGGAAGAGAGACGCGTTGACGATAAAATCGTACAACGGATCGGCGCGAATCACCGTCAGGTACAGAACGCGACCGTCACGGAAGTAAATTAGGTCTCCCAGAAAGCTTCCGATGCTGAGCACCACCAGCGCGTTCGAAATCATGGCTATTAAAATATAGGAGCTGATGTGCAGGAGTGTGCGCATAAGAATTTACTCAATAGCGGTACCGGGTCGGAGGTGGACGGGTTTCGCGCTCAGTAGAATTTGGGGGCCTCTTCATCCAACAGGCGATGGCGATGCGCGCTCACGGTTTCCACCGGATCGCAATGAATTACTATGTCCAGGTTTTCAAATCGGTCGCGTAAATCATGAATCACTTTTTCCGCCAGTTGGTGCGCCTGTTCCAGTACCAGATCCTTGGGCATTTCCAGATGAATTTCCACAAAATCCGTATGCCCCGAAGTGCGTGAACGCAGGTCATGGTAACCGATAATTTGTTTGTTGGAGTCGATGATTTCCTTTAACGCGGATCGGTAGCGATCGGATTGATCCCGGTCGATCAGTATGTTCACGCTCTTGTGCAGGATCTTTATGCTGCTATAAATAATAATTATCGCAACGATGATTGCGCTGATTAAATCCGCCGCCAGTAGATTCGTATAGCGATACACCAGCAGGCCGCCGATCACCAGCACGCTGCTGAATAAGTCGCTGGCGTAATGCAACAGGTCCGCCGACACGGCAATCGAACCGGTTTTGCGGCTCACGCGGTGTTGATACCAGACCAGCAGGCCGGTGAGCACAAAAGAAAGCGACATTACGTACAATGTTTCATTCAGCAAGTTGAGCGCGGCGGGTTGTTGAAAGCGTTCGACGGCCCGGTAAATCAGAAAGCCGGCACCGGCCATTATGACCAGGGCCTGAGTGAAACCGGCCAGCGCTTCCGCTTTACCATGACCGTAGCGATGTTCATGGTCCGGCGGGCGGGCGGAGGCGGCGATGGCCACGAAGTTGACCGAGGAGACCGCCAGATCAAAAGCCGAGTCCAATGCCGAAGCCAGCACCGCGGCGGAACCGGACATCAGGCCGATGATGAACTTACCCAGCGCCAGTATCAATGCCACCAGAATGGCCAACAGGCCGGCGCGTTTATTCAGACGTGTCGCTTCCACCCGAAGGCTAACATAAAATAGCGCACCGGTACCCACAAATGTTTTTCAGCCTTCGAGTGTGCGTATCGGAGAATCAGATTGGAGACTGCGTGTTGAATTTGGGACTCGTTTTAATCTACAGGTGAACGCCGCAGGCGCGCGTATTGCTTCTGAAAGGAGCGATTGGGAATCAGGCCGTTGCCGAACAGGGACAGTTCGGGACGAATGCCGTTCAAGAAAAACATATCCACATCGCCTTTGTTTTTTACCGGCAGCCGCCCGCGCGGTTCGGTAATAAAAAAATCGGCAATCCGATCGTTCACACTCTGCGATATATTGATGCGTCCCGCTTCCCCGGCGGCTTCCATCCGGCTGGCCAGATTGACCGTATCGCCCCAGATGTCATAACCGAAACGCTGGGTACCGATAATGCCGGCAATCACCGGTCCGGAGTGAATGCCCACCCGCAACTGCCAGTAGGGCAGGTTTCGGCGTTCGCGATTCTTACGGTACTTGCGCATGAATTCCTGGATGCGCAAGGCGCATAAGGCCGCGTCGACCGCATGGGTAATGTTTTCTTCCAGCACGCCGCCGGCGCACATGTACGAATCGCCGATGGTTTTGATTTTCTCCAGTCGATTCAATTTCATGATGGCGTCAAAATGCGAAAAGCAACGGTCCAGTTCGCGCAATAGATCCGCCGGAGGCAGCGTTTCGGCAATGCGCGTAAAGCCCACGATGTCGGTAAACATAACCGAGGCCGACTCGCGATGTACGGGCTGGACCTGTCCGTGTTCGCGTAATTCTTCCGCAATCGGATCGGGCAGTACGATCTTTAACATTTCGTCCGAGCGTTTTAACAGCTGTTTCATTTCCGCGTCGAAGAAACGATACGACGCGCGACTGATTACCTGATGCTGTCGCAGTACAATGCGCCAGGCCAGTTCCTCGCGTCCCTGGAGCGAAGCGCATTCGCGTACCACTTTCCGGCATTGCTCGTAAAAACGCGATTCGCCCGTATACATTACCTCGAAGGTCATGCTGCGGCTGCGCTGGCGGGCTTGATTCAGGATTCCGGTAAACACCGACTCCATTTTCTCCCGGCTGGCGGCGGTGCCGTCGCGGATATCAAGCAGGCGATAGTAAAAGGCCTGGTTGTACAATCGGAAGGTCATGTCGGCGTACGCCCGGCCCTGGCGCATGCTGTCCCACCAGCGCCGCCACATATTATAAGGCGCCGGCGGCGCCTGTTTCAGTTCGGGCAGGGCCGCATGCAAATCGGCCATCATGCGGGTGGTGCTATCATGAAATGCGGGTTCCGTTTGTTCGGTATGTCCGGGTGTCGCACTATCGTTCGACCCGGGCCGTACTTTGGCCAGCTCCGTTTGCAGGTGGAGCAAGAAGAAGCGCCCCAGTTCAAGAGCCAGTAAACTGCGAATGGAGTGATGCCCCATATTCAACCAGTATTTCTTCCGATTCAGAAGCGGTCAATCAACCCGGCAGGATTGGGCGACCCGACATATCAACCGGTCATTGCGATTGATAGCCCAGTTGCAGGTTGGATCGACCGTTCAACGCGCCGTAGCCGTAATCAAACGGTAGCGCATCGGGCGATTGATCTCGATAGCGCGCGAGCATATCGGGCTGAGTGGGATGGAAAGGTTGGTCCGCGAGCGGTGTGGCACCCCGATAATCGCCGTACAATCGCATTTGCCACGTTTCGGAAAAGTAACGCAAAGGAATGCCGCTATCATCCTGTACGACTACGCGACCATTTTTAACGAGAAAGCGGCACAGTCGTTCCGCCGCCGGACGATGCAAAAAGTACGAAGCGGATTTTAACATTATATTAAAAGGTACTTGCTTACTTAAAAAACGACCTTCCGGTCGCGATGGTGCCAGCATATCGTCCGCAATCCACATGCGAATATATATAATGCGACGGAGCTGTTGCGAACCCGGTTTATGAAAAACGATTTCCAGACCGTCGGGCGGCAGGCGACCGCTGTTCAGGCTGGACTGCACATCTTCCGGTGTCTGGTAGCCGCGCGGATTGATGGCCGTGATGATGTCGCCTTCCGGGTTGATTTCAATGCGTCGGGCATAATCGATTTCATAGTCCAATCCCGAAAGGAACATAAGCAACACCGGCAACAATCCGCGATACGGCCCCCGGTTGAGATGCGCGCGCATTGTGTTGGTGCGCAGATAGTTGTCCACCCCGATGGTGTAGACCGCGCGATAGATGTTATCCAGGCCCTGCCGGCGTTGTACGGGAGTCAGGCTCGCAGAGTCGGGCGCCACGCCCGGATCTTCAATGGCCGCAAAGATATACGTTTCGCTGTCGGGAAACAAAACCGTGGGATTGATAATGTCGCCGCCGCTGAATAAATATAAAGTGGTGGGCGACATTCGCTCATACGGCATGTTTTCCCGGGCCCAGGTTTGCATGCGCGACCGGTTGCCGGTCTGGATTTGATGCCAGTAAGTCCGCATTCGATCGCGATGATGATTGTATTCCGCGATGCTATCCGTGGGAAGGTCCGTCGCTTTGCCCGCCAGATAGCGAGCGGTAGCATCCCAGCGGGGATCGCATAACGTGCAGGTCCGTGCTATTTCTTCAACTGTGCAGGCGGGCACAACGCAAAATAGTATCAGCAGTACAGGCAAGTGAAGGGATTGGAATCGGAGCGCCATCGCTTTTAAATCAATGGATGTGGTTTTGTCCATCCGTCGGCACCAGATGAACTCACCCGCTGAACGTTGCAACTATTTCCTTCCGGGCGAAATGGCAGCGTGGTAGTTGCGCCGTGATATTTTAATATTTCAGTTTAAATCGGGAATAAAATACGGATGATCGCTTGCGGTGCGCACGATTGTACCCTGAATATCAAAGACCGCGGCAATGTTTTGCGTTGTCAGTACGTCATCCGGCAAGCCGTGAGTGAATATGCGTCCCTGGTTTATGAGTGCTATCTGATGGGCATAGCGCGCCGCCAGGTTTAAGTCGTGCAGAATAACGAATACGCCCAACCCTTCGGCTGCAATGGAACGGGCGACGCGCATGATTTCGTGCTGATGGCGAATATCCAGGCTGGAGGTGGGCTCATCCAGCAATAAGTAGCGGGGCACTTGGTTCTCGCCGGTTAAATCCAGTTGGGTGAGTACCCGCGCCAGGTGCACCCGCTGACGTTCTCCGCCGGAAAGATACGTATAAGTTCGATCACTCAGGTGCTCTACACCCACCCTGCGCAGCATGGACAGGGCCAGTTGATGATCGCGACCGGACTCCATTTTTTGTAAGTACGGCAAGCGTCCCATCAACACCACGTCGATGACCCGCAATGGAAAAGAGAGCGGCGATTCCTGCGGTAAAACCGCACGCATACGGGCCAGCTTCGAATCGGTGAGGGTCCGCATGGCCAGGCCGTTTATAGTGGTGTGTCCCCGGTCGGGCGGTTCTTCGCCGGCCAGTACTTTCAGCAGAGTAGTCTTGCCGGCACCGTTGGGGCCCAGCAATGCCACTACCTGTCCGGCCGGTATTTTCAGACTGGCTGATTGCAGTATAGTCCGGGATTGACGGATTACACTTACATCCTCCGCGACCAGACAGGCGGTATCGTTCTCGATGGTTTCGGACGCGGCGTCCGGGGATGTAATCGATTGGCCGTAAGTGTTCATGAAAATACCTTAAAGATTTTATAATAACCCGACACTCTCCGGTGACTCTTAGAATGCTTCTCGGCGCCAGTCGCGAATCAACAAATACAGAAAGAACGGAGCGCCGATAGCGGCGGTGAGAATGCCGACCGGCAGTTCCGCCGGAGCAACCACAATGCGGGCCAGCGTATCCGCCCCGACCATCAGCATCGCTCCGGCCAGCGCGCTGGCCGGAATCACGAGTCGATGATCGGGACCACCGAGTAAGCGCACCAGGTTGGGTATTACCAGACCCACGAATTGAATATTGCCCGACACGGAAACGGATGCGCCTACGGCCAGCGCCGGCAATAAAACGCACAGGGTGGTAATCCGACGTACCGGAACTCCGAGATGACGCGCCTCTCGTTCGCCCAGTAAGAGCGCGTTCAGGGGCAGTGCCAATCTCATGGACAATAGTATTACCGGCAGTATACAAACCGCACTGATCCAGACCGATTGCCAGCCATTGCCGCCCAATCCACCCAGATTCCAGAATGTGATGGAACGCAGTTGGGCATCATCGGCCAGCGTCATGAGAAAGCCTACGATGGATAGTACCAGCGCGTTTACGGCAATGCCCGCTAACAACAATGTGCCCACATAGGTGCGGCCGCTGCGAGTTGCCAGCCTGTACACCAGCAACGTGGCCAGACAGGCGCCGCCAAACGCGGCCAGCGGCAAACCGGAATCCCGCAGGAACTCGGGCAGACCGAGCACTCCGGCGAACACGATGAATCCCGCCGCTCCGGCCATGGCACCGCTGGAAGTTCCAATCAAGGTGGGGGAGGCCAGCGGATTTCGGAACATGCCCTGCAATAACGCACCCGAAACTCCAAAGGCCGCGCCTACCAATGCCGATAGCAGAGCGCGCGGTAAACGGATGCCGGTTAAGACCAGATAGTGCCGTTGCGCGTAAGGAATGCCGCTTTCGATGCCGGCCCATTTCATAAGGATGGCCAGTACATCGGGGACCGGAATGCCAATCGGTCCGCTGATAATCGCGATTAGCAATAGAATCAGCAGTAATGCAAGCCCGCCGACTCCTGACAGCATGCGTGAACTACGGTACGTCAGGGTTTGCATCAATCCGTGGCCGTTAAATCCCGTTGCCCCTGCACGCCGGATAAACGCGATTGCATTGCGGGATACAATCGCCCGCCCAGATCGGCGATGGCCTGTCCCAATCGATGTGTAAAGCCCGAGAAAAGAGCATCATCGACTATTATGAATCGCCGGTTTTTCCCCGCCGGCGTCAGCGCTACACCGGGCAATTCCAGGATTTGCTCCGGTCCGCCGATGCTCTCCACACCCCGGGTGAGCATGACGATTGCGTCCGGCTGTGCGGCTACCAGCGACTCGGCCTGCAACGGCTTGAATCCATAAAAATCATCCAGCGCGTTTTCCGCTCCGGCCAATTCCAGCATCCGGGCGGCCGGACTGTATTTTCCTGCCGCCAGCAGTACTTTAGCGCCGCGCACATATATGAATGCGGCCCGCACGCGCTCCGCTTCGGGTACGGTTTGCAGGTGTTCACGCGTCGTTTCCAGATCGTTCTGTAAGCTGGCGATCAGTCCGGCCCCACGTTCGGGTCGGTTCAATAAGGTCGCTATGGATTCGATTCTTTCTATAGTAGAATCCACATCCGCAGGCGATTCGATTTGACGCACATCTACCCCGGCGGCCCGTATCTGATCCAGCGCTTCCGGCGGGCCGCTTTCATCGGATGCGATTACCAGAGTGGGTCGCAGGCTCAATACGCCCTCCACCGAGACCTGACGATGATAGCCCAGGGTGGCCAATTCCTGTGCGGCCGTCGGATACAGGCTGGATGTATCCACGCCTACCACGTGAGTTCCCGCATCCAGAGCGTATACAATTTCGGTGATGCCACCACCCAGGCACACGATTCGGTCGGCATTGGTGACCGGCTGAGTGCCCGGAGAGCAGGAAAATAGCAACCAAACGGGCAACCAGATGGCCCTTCGGATAAAAATGGCAAGATTCATGCGTGAACTCCTCCTTTTCCGCTTTTCGATTGACAGATCAGCGGCGCTGATATGACTTAATGAAAATAAGACTCATTCTCAATCTCAAAAAGCAGGATTCCAGAGAGGTGCCCGGGCGGCAATGAAAAAACCGCATAGAGTCACAATCTGTGCGATCGGGAATGAGTATAGACGCAAGGGGAAATGAATATGAATAAACAAGTCAGTGTATCAG
>JAGRMX010000146.1 GCA_020441025.1 Leptospiraceae bacterium | reverse complement strand
GAAATTAGTATTCTTCCGGTGAAAACTGTTGGGGATTCAACGATTGAGCATGATTTCACCGCCTGCGTTTTGCGGTCCTGGCTGGAGGCTTATGTGATGGAGTTGTGCGTGGATGTATTCTTTGGCTTATCCGCGGTTTTTTTTCGATATGTGGGCCCAGTATATCATATCAGGACCTTGCGACAATTCCGGCAGATGAATCTGCATGGTGATTGGGCATACTTCTGCCCACCTTAGCATACACTGTCAATGTGACATTTTTTGTGATTGTGCTTTGATTTTTTTATGTTATATTTGCTGTTGCGGATTCGGCCCTGACCCGACGCCCGGTACTGGCTGATCCCTCCTCCATATCTGGTCCACCCACTCGGGGGTGGGCGACGTGTGTACACCGGCGCCAGCCGGAAATGTTATAGAGCTTTGATTGTTTCCAAAAGGGTAGACAGGACCGAAGCCGAAAAACCGGAATCATGAAACCAGACCACGCGCCCGTCGCCGTCCAGCAGAAGCACGCGGGCGTTGCGCGGATTCTCGTTACCGGTAAATTTGATAATACGATCGGCGTCTTCCGTATATACGGTAATCACACTGCTTTCATCCTCATCCGGAATCCCCGAGCGCATTCCGGCGTCAATACGTTCGGCAAACAATCCCGGAATCATGCCCTGCACCGTGGGCACTTCATAAAACCGTATCGGCGCCTCGGTCTGAACCAGACCGATCAACCAGCGGTCCAGATCGAACTGGGTTTCCATAACATAACCTACCAGCAATAGAATCGGCCGGCCATCGGTTTGCAGATCGGTCGGGATGCGCAGTGTGGATGGTTCCCCGGCCAGCGGCGTTCCAATCACAACCGGAAAGTTCTCTCCCACGGGATTGCGATTGGGAGCGACACTGCTGCAATGGCCGACTCCGGTAAACAATAGTAATAAAAGAATTCCAGCAAGTAAAGCGCGTGGTTTCATTTAAGATCTCCCGGGCAATGAATCGTTCTGTTAAAGGTGCTTATGTCCAACCTGAATCGACCACATGAAAATCGATGCGCATCAAAACTTTCATGTTCCGTACTTTCCGATCGTACAAATTCAATCGACTTACGATTGGTTTTCAGTTGTCAATTGTTTGTAAGTATGTCCTTCTGCCGGTTGTGGGTCAGGAAATAAAAGACCACATTTTTCAGCATGGCGATTATGCCGCCTTCGCCGGGCGTCTGCGTTACGAAACCGATTTGCTGGCAAGCTGGTTCCGACAGGATCAATTTGCCGACTCCGGCATGGTCGCGGGATTTGAGCTGGAAGCCTGGCTGGTAAATGAACGAGCCCGGCCGGCGCCCTGCAATGCTCGCGTATTAGAACGCCTGAATGACGATCATGTTGTATCCGAACTGGCTCAGTTCAATATTGAATTGAACACTACGCCGCGTCCCATACAAAGTCGCATGCTCGCCGATATGCAGGCGGAAGCGCAGGATCGTCTACTGCGATGTCAACAGGCCGCCAGGTTGGAAAAGTGCCGGCTGGCTTTAATCGGAATTCTGCCTACGGTGGCGAATCAGGATATGGTTCCGGAGAACATGTCCGCCCTGGAACGTTATCATGCTTTAAATGAACAGGTCTTGCGTTTGCGCGGCGGTCGCCCCATTGAATTGAATATCCAGGGGAAAGATCTTTTACACGTAACGCATAATGATGTAATGCTGGAATCCGCTACCACGTCGCTACAGATTCACTTACAGATTCCTCCGCACCTGGCAGTGCGTTACTATAACGCGTCGCTGTTGGCGTCCGCATTTATGGCGGCGGTTTGCGCGAATTCGCCTTACTTATTCGGACATGATTTGTGGTCGGAAACGCGTATCCCCTTGTTTGAACAGGCCGTGGATGCTCGTAGCTTCAGTGAACGCGATGGAATCGTCTATCGGCGGGTATCATTCGGAACCGGTTACGCCGTCGAGTCGTTGTTGGAATGTTTTGAGGAAAATGTGCGGCACCATGATATTTTGCTGCCCTGTCTGTTCGATGAACCGGACGATCAATTGATGCACTTACGTTTACACAACGGTACCATCTGGCGTTGGAATCGACCGCTGGTGGCTCCGCCCGCGGTCACTACCGATGGCTTGCCGCATTTGCGCATCGAACATCGCGTGCCGGCCGCCGGTCCTACCGTTACCGACATGGTTGCGAATATCGCTTTATTTATCGGTATGGTACACGCGTTTATTCAGGAAGAACGTCCGCTGGAACAGATGATTCCCTTCGCGCATGCCCGTCAAAATTTTTATAATGCGGCCCGCGATGGTTTGCATGCCCGCATGGTCTGGCGGTCCGGTGATTCCAGTTCGATAAATAAGATTTTAAAACAAGAAATCCTGCCCGCCGCTCACCGGGCGCTTTTGTCGCTGAACCTGGATGCGGCGGATGTCGATTATTATACTGATATCATCTGCGGCCGTGTTCATTCCGGACAGACCGGGGCGCAATGGCAACGGGAATATATGCGAACGCATGGGTGTACGCCGGAAGAATTGGTCTTATGCTATATGCGCAACGCGGAAACGGAACGGCCCGTACACACCTGGAGCACATCCGATTGAATCATGCTGAATATTATTGACTCTATTCCGGACGGACTGCTGCAACTGGAGGCCGCGCAACTGCATACGCTGTTGCCGGGGCCTACTTTGATTCATCTGCCCGGCCGGGCGCGGGCGCCCCTGTTTGTATCCGTTCTATTACATGGCAATGAAACCGGCGGGTGGATTGCCGTCCGGGACATGCTCCAATCGTTTCAGGATGCCGATAAAGAACTTCCGCGCGCGCTTTCATTGTTCATCGGCAATGTATTCGCGGCCCGGGAGGGTCGACGTAGATTGATGGACCAGTTGGATTACAATCGCATCTGGACACCCGGCGATTCGCCCGAACATTTTATGGCCCGACAGTTGCTGGATGAAATGCGCGGGCGGGGCGTATTTGCGGCCATCGATTTACACAATAATACGGGACACAATCCGCACTATGCCTGCATCAATGATTTGCGCGCGGAGTTTTTGCGATTGGCCCGTGTCTTCGGACGCACGGTGGTTTATTTTCGTAAGCCGGACAGCGTATTGAGTATGGCCTTTGCAGAGCTATGTCCGACGACGACGGTCGAATGCGGCCGGGTAGGCGAGTCAGCGGGCATCACGCATGCCCGCGAATTCGTTCAATCGGTTTTAAATCTTTCGGATCTATCGACGGAGCCGACGGCGTACGCGGATGTCGATTTATATCACACCGTGGCAATTGTTAAAATTCCGGCCAATGTACGCATTGGATTTGAGAATGAAGTCGAAAACCGGGCGGTGGATGTGCGCTTTGTGGCTGATCTGGATCACTACAACTTTAAGGAATTGCCGGCGAATACGGACTGGGGCAGCACTTCCGGGTCGCAGCATCTGCCGGTTACGGCGCGCAACGAAGCCGGCCTGGATGTCACCGAAAAGTTTTTTGCCTGCCGGGACAATCGCATTCGAACAAAACTGCCGGTCATGCCCGCCATGTTGACCCTGGATCGGCGGATAATACGGCAGGACTGTTTATGTTACTTGATGGAACGCTATCCGTTGCCGGAGAGAAACTAATACGGCTGTTTGCTTTATCGGGTGGTATTCATTTATAAGAATGTATTCGGCAAAAATACTTATTGCGAACGCTATTGCCAATCCTCCCCCGCTTCCCTTTTGCGTACGGCGGCTTTGAATCCGAATTTTTCCGCCGCCGCTTTAAATGCGACACCTTCCGGAGTATGCCGGGTGATACCATCAAACAATGTGGCCAGCATCTGGGTGTTTTCCATGCCCATGTTGCTATAGGCCTGATTGATCATCAACTTGTGCATCATCAATTGATTGCGTGGTACGGATGCCATTCGATCCGCCAGTGCGTTTACTTCCGCATCCAGTTTGTTTTCACTGACGGCCTTGAGCGCAATGCCCAGACGTTCCGCTTCTTCCCCGCCGATCACCTCGCCGGTAAATAACAATCGCTTGGCCTGTTGCATGCCCGCCCGATACAACCACATGGCCGTTGTGGGGCAACCCCAAACGCGTGCCGGCGGGTAACCGATGCGCGCATGGCGACCCATAATTAAAATATCACAACACAGAGCAATGTCGCTGCCGCCGGCTACGGCAAAGCCATGCACCTTGCCGATCACCGGCTTATAGCTGCGCCACAGGCTCATGAAACACTGGGTGTTATCATACATAAACTCGAAATCAATCATGGGGTCCCAGGGCATGGATTGACTGCCTTCGGTGGGTCGCGGTGTCTCGGCATACAATTCCAGATCATATCCGGCGCAGAAGGAGCGTCCGGCTCCCGATAAAATAATGACGTGCACGTTATCATCCGCGTTGGCCAGCGCTACGGCGGCGCGAATTTCGCGGGGCATTTCATTGTTGATGGCGTTCAGGTTGTCGGGGCGATTCAACGTGATGTGCGCGACACGCCGATCGGTATCGACGCTGTACAGAATGGAAGTAAACTGATTCGATGACATGGGAACTCCTTGCGGTTTCTGGGGTCAGCGTGGCTCCTCCGTCGATCGCAGGGCAAGGAGTTTTATGGCAAGCGGGGCGGGTTGTGGGATGGTATTCTTTGAGTCGTTACTCGATTATAAATTTGCTTTGATAAATTTGCTCTGATAAATCCGCCATCATCAATTTCCCGTCGAAGTAAGCATGCTTTCCAAACGATGCAGGGAACGCTTGCCCGCCAACCGTTCTTGAATGTTTCCGTCGGCGTCAATCAGATAGGTCATGGGTACCACGTCCGGCCAGTCGGAATCGATATCGGCCACCAATTCGGCGGGCTCGGACTCGGTAGAAATACAGCCGATGACCGGGCCGGATAAACTGGCATACATGCCTTCGATAATCGATCGATCGACATCGGGATCATCCATGGCCACGGCAATCACGGTTACGTCTTCCGACGCGGCCAATCGTGCGAGGGTGTGTAATTCCGGCATGCAGGGCGTGCACCAGGTGGCCCAGAAGTTTAACAGAATCGGCCGGCTGCGGTGTTCCTGTAACAAGGCGGTCAATTGAGCGCGATTGATCGGTCGGATTTGCGCCTCTCCCGGTTCGCCTGAGCAACCCGGTGCAAATACAAGCATGCTCATAAGCATGCTGCATGCCAGTATAATGATTTGCCGGCGAATGCTTTTGCCGAACGTTCTTGCATTAGAGCCGGGTGTCATACCCGATCGAATGCGCGCATGTATAGTTGAATTATTGTTCATATGTTTTCATAGGCTACGTCTGGCAAACAAATGGTAACCGCCTGCCAGAGGTACAATTATCCAGAGACTCAGCAACGTTATACTTAACAAAATGCCGCCGGTTCCTCCGAGGGTGTGCTGAAATACCGCGGCGGTATAGCCCATTAAAGCGGAGAGATCCATATGCAGCATCATGACTATGCGGGTTAAATCGAGGGGATTCGCGGCGCTCAGAATAAAAATCGGCGTTTCCAGAGGATAGTCGCCGAACAACAGGACTATTCCGATGATCAACAAATCGTACACGATGAACAAAAAGAACCAGATGCCCAGACTGATCCCGTACACGATTTCGCGACGGCGCGCCAGTCCGGTAAGCGCATAGGCGATGGACGTGAATACGAACGTCAGCATAACGCCCAGCGCAAGCATCAATACAATCGAAGTCAGGCCGGTCGCGTCCGCATCCAGCCAGATGAGTGTGCCGCCCATGCCGATCAGATAGCTGATGGCCAGTCCGCAACTCAATCCCAGCCACTTGCCCAGGTAGATGGCCAGTCTGGATACGGGCAATGAAACCAACAGTTCCATAAAGGGCAGGGATTCATTGAACGATATGCTGGCGGCCAATAGAGCTGTTATTGGTGTAAGCAATAAAACCAGGCTCAGCAACGAACTGCTGGCCTGCATGGGATTGCTACCGCCCAGATAAGCAATCAGGTTGCCGAGTATCAAATACAACAGTGCGTACACCGGCAGCCAGCGATTTCGAATGTGTTCATAAAATTCAAAACGAAAGATAGTGCCCAGGCCGCGACTTTGTTTTACGGATACGGATTGTGTGAGAATTTTCAGGGCTTTCATTTTCCGTCCTCCCCGGCATCGGATTGTTGTCGTTGCCAGAAGTCGGTCAGAGCCTCCTCCAGCGTAGCGGCGGCATGTATGTTTTTAAATACGTCCGGCTTCGCCGTGAGATGGACGCACCCGTCAATCAATAGCGCCAGATCGGTGGCGATTTCTTCTACTTCGGACATGATGTGTGAGCTGAACAGTATGGTCTTGCCGGAAGCGTGCGCTTTTTGAATCAATTGTTTCACATAAGTGGCGATGTACGGGTCCAGACTGGCCGTGGGTTCATCCAGCAGTGCCAGTTCGAAGGGAAACATAAAGCACTGTATTACGTTTATTTTCTGGCGCATACCGCCGGACAATTCTCCGAAGGGACGGTGCATAAAGCCGGCCGCATCCAGATCCGCAATCAAACGATCTTTATGCAATGCTTTGATGTTACGCAAACTCTCAATTAAATTTAGAATTTCCGTTCCGCTCAGGTGCGCCGGAAAACTGGCTTTTTGCGGCAGGTACACCGGACGCCCGGGTAAATCGAGTATTTTAAGAGCGTCGCCGTCCAGTATACGAAAGTCGTCGACCTTCGCCGGGTACACGGCACCACTCACGCATTTTAAAAGAGTACTTTTGCCGGAACCATTGGGACCCAACAGCGCATATACCGAACCGCGCGGCACGGACAACGAAACGTTCTTCAGCACCGGCTGGCGGCGTCGATAACCATGGGTCAGGTTTTTTATACGAATTGCGAGCTGTGCCGTGTGGACGGGCGTATCGGTATTATGCGGTGAGTTCATGGGATAACTCCGGAATCTGAATTGAACGTGCGCATGTGAGCATGTTCGAATGGTAATGCGAAAATAATTTACCGACCTCTCTCACACTTTCTTCGACTCCAGGGGGTCGCATCGCATAAATCGTATTGCAATCCATGGTTGCTATGGCAAACGCCCCCGATTGTCGCTGCCGTCGTTCGGTTTGCGAAACGGGTTGCCAGGGTCGCATGGCCGGTTCGTTATCCTGGAGCGAGGGCGGGGTGATTACCGGAAAGGCGCGCTCGGCAATTTCCAGGAATTGAATGACCGGCGAGTGCAGAAGGACGCTCAACGTGGGATAATGTGAGATCCAGAATCCGAATACGCGCACCGGTCGAAAAGGTATGTCGCCCAGCCCATCGCGATTTAGATCGTATCCGGTGTAGTCGCTCCAGTAGTTTTGCTTAAATGCATTGGAATTGCGCGGTGAGTTGGTGGAGATATCGAAATGATTCGAGATAAACTCATTGCGATAGAAAGAATTATTATGCGAATTTCCGTAGATTTGCGCTGCCCATCCGTTGTAAATGAATCGGTTGGAGTGAAAGCGATTGCGATTGGCTCCTTCCACCATGATGCCGATCGTATTTCCTTCGAAGGAATTACCGGTTATATCGCTGTCGGTGATCTCTTTCAACAGCATGCCGTAAAATGCGTTGCCCGTGCTGCGTAAAAACCGGTTTCTTTCTACAACCAGATTGCGCGAGTACATGATGGCCACGCCGGTCTGGTTATGCAGAAAAGTATTGTTACGAAAAACATTGCGATGCGAGAACATGAAGTGCATACCGTAACGAATGTTTTCGGCGCTATGGTTGTTCAGAATGCGACAATCTTCGGCGAACTCGAAGTAGAATCCGTCCCGGTGATGAGCCAGGCGATTGTTTCGGATGGTAACGTTGTTCACG
>JAGRMX010000145.1 GCA_020441025.1 Leptospiraceae bacterium | reverse complement strand
TATCCCCTTTTTCAATGCGGTGCGGAGAACCCACGTAAAAGTGTTTAAATTCGGATGCGTGCGTTCGTTCCAGAGCGCGCACCCATAACTGCCAGATGTCTCGATCAATGCCCCGGCCGACCGCATCGTCGGTCTCGTCCGTACCGGCGATGTATTGCTTGAAGTTATATTCACGCGGCGTCATGCCCCAGCGATGATATACCAGGTGCGAATCCAGAATGTATTCCACCCGCAAATGATTTTCCTGCGCCTTCGTAGCCTGATCCGGATTTTCCGAGTAATAATCTCCGGAAATGTAAAAGATGTACGGATGAGTGATGATATCGATCGCGCAATGCGATATATACCCCAGGGCGAAGGCGGTCAATTTTTCACGGGTATCCGCGTGGCGTGTTTCCCGGATAATGTCCAGGAAGTTCAACACCAGCTCAAAAACGCGCGAATGGTGCGCCAGGTTCCCCCAGTACAGGGAACGTGCGTTCTTTTTACGCGAGAGTATGTGATAAAAATAAAAGATATCGGGACCGACGGCACCCAGACACGCGTAGCGAAACAAATGCCGCTCTCGCAATCGATGCGCGAGTTCCTGTTCGCGACCCTCCTGGTGTTCCAGCAGGTGTAACGATTGACGTAACCCTTCAATGTGTGTAAGCTTGGCGGCCATGATTCTGCAGACTGTTTTTCTATAAGCCGGCGGCAAATATTCGAGAGATAGATCCCGGACGCTTCGGTCGATTGCATCCGCGTCCGCCGACCCCATCAGCAGGGATGATCGGTATGTGCTGATTACCGATCATCCCGAATTCATCATTCAGGTTTCGGTCTGATTGGTCAAGGCGGTTTGAAATCGTGCAATCAATTCGGCAATGCGACGGGTTTGCACGGCGTACGCCGCCCGATTTACCACCAATACCGCCCGGGATTCCAGAATGGTTTCCATTTCAGCCAGACCGTTGGCCTTAAGCGTGGCTCCGGTACTGACCAGATCCACGATACAATCGGCCATATTCAACATAGGCGCAATTTCAATGGAACCGTGTAACTTGATCACTTCACAACTGAACCCATTGCGATAAAAATAATCCATGGTCAGACGCGGATACTTGGTAGCCACGCGTAAATGCGGCTCTCGCCGGATAGCGGTTACCCGCTCTTCCGGCGCCGCCAGGCACAATCGGCATTCGCCAAAACTCAGTTCAAACGGCACCGTCAAATCGTAACCGCCTTCGGCCAGCACATCCCGTCCGGTAATGCCGGCATCCGCCCCGCCCTGAATGACATAGGTCGGCACATCCTGGCTGCGAACCAGAACTATGCGAAAATGTCCGTCCTCGGAAAAGAAAGACAGCTCGCGGGTTTTCTCCGGGAGATTAAAACGCGCAATACCGACCCGGGCAAAGAAAGCGATGCTCTCCTCCGCCATGCGGCCGGCGGGCAATGCTATGGTAAACGGTCGCGTGCTCACCGTTCCTGTCTTAGATAAAATGCCAGAGCCCGACCGTACACCTTTTCCAGATCGGTGGCGTCTTTAATGGCGAACAACTGTTGCATGGCGGCACGACCGCCTTCCGAATCGCCCATAGCATACGCCGACCGTGCTTCGCCGAAGCGCGCTTCCGCCTGTAGCATGTGCGGTTCTCGAAAAAAACTGGCGGCCAGTCGGAACGCTTCACGAGCCTGCTGGAATTGCTCCGCGTCTTCGTATAAGAATCCGGCGCGCATATAATAGTACGAACGTAATTCAGGAGATTCGGCTTCTTCCGCAATCGTCCGACACGCATCGGCGGCCGCCTGGCGTTGATCCTGATCGATTAACAAATCCACCTGGTACACGTGGGCCCGCAGTCGAGCACGATCGTGTGTATATTCTTCGGCGTATTTTTGTAGATCTTCCAGCGCGACGGATTGAGCCAGCACGACGTTGCCCATCTGACTGGCGGTTACTTCTTCAAAGGCCACAATACTGTCTTGCTCGCGACCTTCCGCCCACACAAAGTAAATTACGGTGCCAATACCGACAACCAACAGAATGGCGCCGCCGATCAGCACTTCGCGAGCATTGCGCTTCAACCAGTGGGTGAAACGCATGAATTGTAGTTCGCTCCAATCGCCCTGAAAATTGCGAAAGGGATCATCCGCCGCCTGTTCCTGGATTTCGCGCGCTTTCTGAATGGTCTTTTTTCTTCGTGCCATGCCTGTTGTACTCTCGGTCAGGATTCCTCGAATGGACGCCCCATCACTCGAATTGCAGGAGACTGTTTATACGAGCGCGAATGGGGGTCGAAAAACCTGACAGGTGCAGGGTTTTGCGGCGGCGGGATGGACGAAACCATTTTTCCGACACAGGCGCCCCGGAATGCGGTCACTTTTTCAGGAAAGAAGCCAGACTGGAGGTGGACGGTTCGTCACCACGCTTGATGTACTGTTCGATGATTTCACGCTCTTTTTTTTGTTCGTAGGCCTTGATAGACAGGGAAATTTTACGTCCTTCCACGTCTATGTGCTGCATAACCGCCGAAACTTCTTCGCCCACCGAGAAACGTTGTTCCAGTGGAATCGCCTCTCCATGCGGTCGCGGGATACGTGAAATGTGCACCAGTCCCTCGAAGCCCTCGCCGATATCCACGAAGACACCGAATCCGGTAATGCGCGTGATTTTGCCGTTCACCACGGCGCCCTTTTTATATTTCTGGGCCAGCATTTCATAGGGACTGGGAGTCAATTGCTTGATTCCGCAGGCCACCCGTCGTTCCTCATGGTTGATATCCAGGATCTTGAACTTAACCGTCTGGCCTTTCGTCAGCAGCTTCTTATCGGGTCGATCTTCCCAGCTGTAATCATTGAAATGAATGAGTCCTTCTATGTTTTCCTTCACTTCGACAAATGCGCCGAATTTGGTAATGGAGATCACGCGTCCTTCGCGCACGTCGCCGACCTTGATGGAGTCGCCCATTTCCTCCCAGGGATCGGTCTGCAACTGGCGCAGGCCGAGTGAAATGCGTTTCTGATCGAAATCCAGATCGAGCACCTGCGCTTCGATTTCCTGGCCGACCTGTACGTGCTTTTTAGGATGTCCGGGGCGCCGGGCCCAGGAGATTTCAGATACGTGAATCAGACCCTCCAGGCCTTCCATCAATTCCACGAACGCACCGTAATCGGTCACCGAAGTCACGACCCCGCGCACCACGTTGCCAACGGCCAGTTCGCGCTGCGCCCAGCCCCAGGGATCCTCGGTTAGTTGCTTTAAACCCAGCGAGAGACGATTATGCTCCCGGTCCATGGACAGTATTTTTACTTCGATAGTCTCACCGACTTTGAAGCGATTCTTAAATGATACGAATTTTTTCCAGGATATGTCGCTCTGATGCAGCAATCCTTCCACGCCGCAGATTTTAATAAAAAGACCGAAAGATACCTTCTTGGTAATCAATCCCGGAACGACATCGCCTTCTTTGTGTTGGGCGCTGAGTTCGTTCCAGCTTTCATCGTTGTGTTCTTCTAAGATAAGTCGATGGCTGACAACCGCAGACCGATGACGATCTTTCAAGTCGATAATCTTAAAATCGAGTTTCTTACCCACGGCATGTCGATTGCGCAGCCTGGTTTTAATATCCGAATGTGAAAGCGGCATAAACAAAGAAATCCCGCCGCAATCCACAATGTACCCCTGGTTCAGGTGCTTGTTGATGACTCCGTGCAACGTGGCCTGATGCGAGTGCGCTTCTTTGATATGTTCCCAGGCGAGGCGTCGTTCCGCTTCCTGGCGCGAAAGCCTGATCATACCGTCCGCGGCGCGCGATGTTACGACTACCGGAACCGTATCACCCCGGGAAGGCAGATCTTCAAATTCCTGACGCGAGCAGCGACCGTCCTGTTTGCCGCCCAGATCAAAAAACACGTCGCGTTCATCAAAATCGATTACGCGCGCTTCGATTATGCCGCCGGTTTCCAGAGTAGCCTGATCGTTGAACGAATCCAGGATTGCTTCCATGGATTCCAGTTCGGCCGTGTCCAGATCAAAGGGATTCGCCGGGCGCTGAGCAGGAGTCATAATATGTAAACTGAGGAGTGAGATTTCCGTGAAATTGGATTGGGTCTGCGATCAAAACTGTATCTGTAAGTGTGCCAAAATCCGGTGGGTAACAGCATTTATATCCAGTGAGGACGTGTCAATCAGAATCGCATCCGGAGCCTGTATCAGCGCGCCCACGGGACGCTTGCGATCCTCTTCATCCCGCCGGGCAATGTCTTGTTCTATATGCTCTTGCTTGAGTTCATCCGCACGATCGGGATGTTGATTCCGCCACTCCAGCAAACGTCGCCGGGCGCGTTCGGTAACACTGGCATCCAGGTAAAATTTAGAGGGCGTATCCGGAAACACGACGGTTCCAATGTCACGTCCGTCTACAACCAGGTCGGTACGCGTGGCAAAATCCCGCAGCATGCGATTCACCATTTCCCGACAGGCCTGCGCGTCGGCAATAAACCGAATGCGGGCCGTAACTTCCGGCGTTCGAATGGCATTACCCGTATCAACGCCATCAATTCGGTTTACCTGCCGATCATCGACAAGCACGGCGTCACAACGCAGTTCCGCCAGTCGTTCCACATCCGTCACCATATCATGAGCGGATAGCCATTCCGCGAATTCTGCAGGTGAGCCCTGCACAGCATGCACCGAATCGATCGATCGAACTTGACCGCACTTCAACATCAATGCCAGAGTCAGAGTACGATACATGGCGCCCGAATCGGCATGTACCGCATCCAATCTTTCCGCCAGTAAGCGCGCGACGGTACTCTTGCCGGAGCCGGCGGGACCATCGAGGGCGATGACCTGATGCGATTGATTTGAATTCATAGCTCTTCTTCGATACCGCAGAGATGATTGCGGGCCTGTCGGGCGCGCCGGAACCAATTCGTCCAATCCGCACGATCACGCCGCTCAAAATCCAGGATAACTTCATCCAGCATATCTCGAAACTGTTTCAAAGCATGCAAAATGTTGTCCGCATTGGTAAACATAATGTCCGTCCACATTTCCGGATTGGAACCGGCAATGCGCGACATGCCTTTGAATCCCCCGCCGGTGATGGGTAAAGGCGCGGAGTGAGTGGATACATTGCTCAATTTATGAGCGTCCGCCCAGAGCGCCAACAAAGACGAGAGCACATGCGGTCCATGACTCAGATATGCCAGAATCTCATCGTGCTGGGAAACAGTCAGCCGAAAGGTGCGCATTTGCAGTCGCTCCCAGAATTCCTGCACGCGTTCGAGGGAATCCACATGCACCTTTCGCTCGCCGACATCGGTCAGTAACAGACACAGATGATTATGAAACAAATCCGCAAAACCATGGGCGGGCCCCTGGTTCTCAGAACCGCACATGGGATGGGAACCGACAAAATTCAAATCGGGTCGGGCCGCAAATGCCTGATGCACTTCCCGGCGGGTGGAGGACATATCCGAAATTACTCCTTTAAACTCGGGAAAGCGGGGCAGCATTTCAATAATGCTATGGGGTGGAACTCCCAGAACGATCAGATCATATCCGGAGACGTCCAATCGATCGATCTCTTCGGGAACCCGACACTGGAAAATTTCATCCGCCAGGCCGTAACCGGCTATAGTTTCGACGCTGCGGGCGGAGCGCACGACTCCGTGAATGTGTCCGTTGAAGCCCGGCACCGCTCGCAAAGCCATGGCCAGCGATGCGCCCATCATGCCCATACCCAGGATTAAAATATTATGAAAGGGGAATTCATTGTGCGCCCTGTCGCCGGTCATTCAAATTGCCTCTTGCGCCTGGAAATTATAAGTCCGGTATTACCGGTCTCGTAGATCGAGATAACGGTTCACCCGAAGAATAGGTCGGCCGGGGATAACTGCCCAGTATTCGAACATGATCGGCGGCCTGTGAGATACGTCGCATAGCTTTACGCATACGATTCTCTTCTACGTGACCGACCAAATCCAGATAAACTTTTCCCGAACGATCGCTGTGCCCGGGACGACCGGATTCAATTCGACGTATATTTACATTGCAGGCCATAATTACGCGTAGAATCCGATTCAACCATCCCGCCTGATTGCGCACCACGCAACCGATGGTGGTCACGTCATCGCCGGTCGGTGGACAACGCGTGTCCGAGATTACATAAAAACGGGCGGACGGCGCTTCCGGATTCTGAATGTTACTTTCGATGGTTTTTAGATTATAATGGCCTGCGGCAAACTGAGGCGCAACCGCAAAACCGTCGCGTTCGTTCGCCGCCAATCGCGCCGACATGGCCGGATCCAGAGTCATGGTTATGCGTCCGTTTGATTCGCCGCCCGGAGCGAATATCTTATGATGGCAGCGCCGATATGAAATCGGATCAATGTACACGTGCGCGGGATGCTCAAATGGACGCTCCTCCGCGTGCAATAAACTCAAAGCCACCGCGCCATAATGCACCGCGTAGATTTGCAGACTGGATTCCATCAATCGATCCAGCACTTCATTGCCGCCTTCCGTCCCGGCAATCGAACCTACGGGCACAACGCCGAATCGCGCGCCGCCGGGAGCATGCAATTCACGAAATGTGCCGCTCACATCGGGCAAATTTTTCACCAGTAGCGATGAGCCGAAACGCTCCCGGGCCGCCTGATGCGCAAACGAACCGGGCTCACCCGCACAGGCGATGATGGCCTGAGTGTCCCGGTCCGGCCCGCCGATTTCAATGGCGATACTGGCGGACATGATCTCACGATAGACGTACTCCAGGTATTGCATGGGCAGAGGCGGATGATCACCGAACAATTCTTGCGCATAAGCCCGAATATTCTGATACACCTGCTTTTCCCGATCGGGTCGATAGATGGGCGTATTGGCCTGTTTTTTGCTTTCGCCGATTTTGTGAACGTAGTGTGCGCGCTTGAGAATCAATTCGACAATTCGACGATCCATGGCGTCGATTTCGCGTCGAAACCGACCCAGATCTTCAACGGGCGCGGGTTGCTCATTGTCTGATGATCCCTGAGAAGAAGTCATGCTTAAAGACCGGGTTATGGACGGACTCAGTCGATTTCATCAAAGTTTAATTCTTTGATGTCTTCAAGAGGCGGTAGTTCCGCCAGTGAATTCAACGCGAAGTGCGAGAGAAAATTGCGCGTGGTGACGTACAGAGTCGGACGCCCCGGCACCGGTCGGTAGCCCTGCGGTTTAATTAATTTACGATGCAGCAAGGTCGTAACCATCGCGCGACTGTTTACACCGCGCACTTCTTCAATCTCGGGCAGTGTGATCGGTTGGCGATACGAAATAATCGCCAGTGTTTCCAGGGTGGAACGCGAAAGGGTTTCACGCTTCTGCTCTTTGTAGAGTTCCTTCATGACCGGGCTGTACCGATCCGCGGTTAAGAATTGATAACCGCCGGCTATCTCTCGCAACTGTATACCGCCATCACGTTCGCTGTAATCATCCACCAGGGTATCCACCAGAATGCGAGTATTCACCCGGTCCAGTTGCGCTCGTTTGGCCAGCACGGTTAACGACATGGGTTCGGTAGATAAAAACAAAATGGCTTCCAGCAAACCGCGATAATAATCGGTTTCTTCCTGAGATAACTCGCGATGCTCCGGAAGAGCCACATCCGCTCCGGAACCCACCTGTACGTTCAAAAGGGATTCGGGATCGTCCCCGGCGGTACTCGGAACGTCCGGTTGTCCGGAATCGTTATCCCGGTGAGTATCGTTTGCGGCGGACACGGATTCATTATTACTGTCGGCGGCGGTGCGGCCGGCCTCGCGCACGCTTTCCGAAAGCGATTCGTCCGACGGATCTTGCTCTGTGTCCTTTTTTCTGGCCATGTGCTGGGGCCCAGAGAATCAGCGTAGAAT
>JAGRMX010000144.1 GCA_020441025.1 Leptospiraceae bacterium | reverse complement strand
GGTATCGATAAGCATGACGTCATAGCCACCCACGGCTCCGAAAGCGGACATGAATTCATCGCGCTGCGCCTCGGTCAGATTGGCCAACTGAGATATACCATTGGCGCCGGCAATGATATCAATGCCGTAGCTGGTTGAGATTATAATGTCTTCGATTTTCTTTTTGCCCTTGATGACCTCGTAAATGCTGTGTTCGGGAATAATCCCCATCAGGACATTCACGTTTGCCAGGCCCAGGTCGCCGTCGAACAAGAGCACTTTTTTACCCATGCGGGCAATGCTGATAGCCAGGTTTACGGACAGAGTCGATTTGCCGACGCCGCCCTTGCCCGAGGTAACCGCAATGACACGGGTTGCCGTTTCTTGAGACGTTGCTATGTCCTCAGTCGCTTCCGGGGTTTCCGCAATATTTTCGTTTGGTTGTGCTTCCGGTTCCAGAACCGCTACCCCTGCTTCGTTTCGGCTATATGCCAGCTTGCGTAAATTGGCTGCCTGATCCGTAAATTCCATCTTATGTCAGATTACCGGGATGTGTTTTATTTACCGGCTGCCGGTGGCTTCCAGAATCATCCGGGCCAGACCCTCGCTTTCCGCCACCGCAATGTCGCCGGGCACATCCTGACCGTTCATTAAAAATGAAAACGGTCTGTTGTATTTATCGGCAACCTCAATAAACGCCCCAATAAAATCTGACTCGTCTAACTTGGTAAGGATGAGTTTATCAAAGCCGATCCGGTCGTAAGCAAGCAATATTTTTTCCAGTGCGGCCGGGCTGGTGTTAGCCGCCAGCACCAGATGCTTTTCCAGGCGCACTTCGGTTTTACTGGCTTCAATATATTCCTGCAATTGCGCCAGGCGATCTTGATCGCGGTAGCCGATACCGGACGTGTCAATCAGCATCAATTCGGCCCCATCACGTCGCAGGTATTCGGCGAATTCCTGAGGCGATAGGGGCGCGAAGAACGGCAGTCCCATGACGCTGGCATACGTTTTCAACTGCTCCGTAGCCGCCAATCGATAGTGATCCAGGCTGTACAACGAGACATCACGGGATTCAAAGATATGATAGCGCGCCGCCAACTTGGCCAGACTGGTGGTTTTTCCGCTGCCGGTCGGTCCCAGCAGCATTACCGCCCGACATTCCCCGCCCGGGGGCGCAATATCCGGCACAGTTCTGATGATTTCCGCCAGGTTTTTCAGCGTACGCTGCTCCACATTGCGGTACTCTTTTTTCTCCAGTGCCGAGAGTGAATGATCCAGCTTCTGCAAAAATCGATCGGTAAATTCCCGACTCATCTGCGCCAGTTCCAATCTTCGTCGAATCATTTCCAGATTTCTATCCAGGCCGGCGTCTGAATCCTGCCTGCGAGATATGGCGGGTGCTTCCGCTGTTGTTCCCGCATCCCTGCCGCGCTCAATCGCCGGAGTTCGATTGGACTCCGCCACTCCGAGCGCGTTTTCCTCCGCGCTCTGGCTGAACAGGGGTCGCCCCGTCTGGGCGCGCTGCTCGGTCTCCTCTGCCAATAATAAGGCCAGAGCCTCCCGCTCGGTCATGCCGGACAGGCGCGCCAGGGTTTCATCCTGAATTTCCGGGGTACGTGAACTCCCATCGGCGGCGGCTTTGGTGCCGGGGGACGCTTCCTCCGGGGAGTTCACGCGCTTTCGGGCCTCCAGTTGGCCGGAAATATTGCTATCAGCGCTCATGGAACTCAACAGAGCGTTGGCACGCTGCTCCAGATTGGCCCGGTGTGATGAGCCGCGAGTTTCCACACCGGTCGAAACGGGTTTCGCGGCCACATCCGGAAGCGCGTCCGATCCCGCACCGGCTCCCGGTGATTCGTGGGACGCGTGAACTCCTGTAGAACGTCTCAATCGCTCCGGGTCCGGCACTTGCCCCCGGGACAGTTGTTTACTGCGTTCGGCAATATCGTTTAAATGCAACCGGCGGGCCGGTCGCTCCGATTCCTGTAACATAAAATCGATTTCATAGAGCTTGCGCGAAAGCAGACCGGAGCCCAGCAGGCCGCCTTCTTTGACCTCACGCGTGGCCAGAATAATCGCGGCCGATCCGTACTCGCTACGCAGCTTCATCATGCATTCCGCCACACTCTTCCCGCGAATTTTATGATACTTCATGATGACGATCCGGCCAACCTGGTTGGGATGCTATAATTGCCAGAATTCCGGCGCCTGAATACCGGAACCCGGGACAACAATTCGGGATTATGTCTCATATAACGTGTGAGGTGGCAATCGTTTTCTGTCGGCCGCTACTGTAGGCGATTCTTACCGGCCTGCCGCCAGTTTATTACCGGGACCGGCAAACCCGAGCAGTACGTGAACTCCATCATATGCGCCGTAGACAAAATATGCTTGCTACGATGTTCGCACAGGGGCACCCCGGCAGTATGCTAACAATTGCCCGGCGCGGTTCACTGATGGCCGCCACGATAATCCTGATGGTTGTAGCCATCGCCTGCTCGGATGACAACGCCCGTCTGGACAGCCCGCCGCCGCTGAATGCGTTCGCCTGGGGAGAATCGCTGGAGACTTCTGCCGATCGACTGGCCCGACTGGGATGGCAGAAAGATCGCATGCAGGATGATCGGCTCTTTTTGACATTGCCCATCGCCTCCGAGGAAGATCAGGCCGCAGCCAACATGATGGGTACGGCCGCACCGGATAAGTATCGCATCATTCTGAACGGACCGGCTGATAAGCTATTCGTCACTATCGTGCAGCGCAATGATAGCAACGCGGAAATAGAAACCTTTTTTGAAAATGTGAAAAGCGCGTACAAACTGAACGCACCGGCCTGGGACTCAGGCCCCGGAGTTGAAACAACGGATGCCGGAAATAAACTGACCGATCAAACCCGCATCTATGAGACCGATGATCTGTTGATCGTAGCTACGACCAACAAACTGGAAGCCAACGAACGTGTTTCGGCAACCGATACCGATCTGGGGGATGGCACCAGCCTGGAATTGATTCTGTATTCACGTTCCCTGAACGAAGGGATTTCGGTGGATGCTCTTGCCGGGCAATTCGAATCGAATCAGAATTAAACCGGACTATCAAACCACAGAAGAAAAATACTCGCCTGAAAGGCGACTGGAGAAATACTCATGAGTAAAATTCAGGAATTACTCGGCGCCGAAGCCGAATCGTTGCTCAGTCATCAACCAAAAGTCGGCAAAGATCAACTGCACTTGCCCGGACCCGATTTTGTGAATCGCATCTGGATGCAATCGGATCGCAATCCGCAGGTACTGCGATCGCTGTCGCAAATTTTCAACACCGGTCGATTGGCCGGAACCGGATACGTATCGATCCTGCCCGTGGATCAGGGTATCGAGCACAGTGGCGGCGCTTCTTTCGCACCGAATCCGGCATACTTCGATCCGGAAAACATCGTTAAGCTGGCTATCGAGGGCGGCTGCAACGCGGTGGCTTCCACTTTCGGCGTACTCGGCGCCGTAGCTCGCAAGTACGCGCATCAGATTCCTTTTCTGGTCAAAATCAATCACAACGAATTGTTAACCTATCCCAATAAGTTCGATCAAACCATGTTCGGAAACGTAAAGCAAGCCTGGGATATGGGCGCCGTAGCCGTGGGAGCTACCATCTATTTTGGTTCGGACGAGTCGCGCCGACAGATCATCGAAGTATCGGAAGCGTTCGCATATGCTCACGAACTGGGACTGGCAACCGTGCTCTGGTGTTACCTGCGCAATCCGGAATTCAAACAGGATAAAGATTATCACGTGGCATCGGACTTATCGAGTCAGGCCAACCACCTGGGCGTTACCATCCAGGCCGACATTATCAAGCAGAAGCTGCCCGAAAACAACGGCGGTTTTAACGCCATCAAATTCGGCAAAACCCACGCAAAAGTGTACAGCGAGCTGACTTCCGACCATCCCATCGACTTATGCCGCTACCAGGTGGTAAATTGTTACATGGGACGCGCCGGTCTGATCAACTCCGGTGGCGCATCGGGTGAAAACGATTTTGCCGAAGCGGCCCGCACGGCGGTAATCAACAAGCGTGCCGGCGGCATGGGACTCATTTCGGGACGTAAAGCGTTTCAGCGACCCATGGATGAAGGCGCGCGTCTGTTGCACACCATCCAGGATGTGTACATGGATAACAGCATTACCGTCGCCTGATTACAAATACAGTAATCTCCGGATGCTTCAAACCGGAAGCCCGGCAATTATCAACCAAGAAGGCACCTCGAAACAGGGTGCCTTTTTTTATATGCCCATGCCTGTCATATTTGGATCCCCGGAATGGACGCATAAATCCTTGAACCGCATTCTATTCATGTGCGTCTGATTAAGAATACCGGACCTATTTCCTGTACAAACCATGCGCCGTTTTTTTCACATACTGATTCCATTCAAGTTGTTGATTTGTTTCCAGTTAGCACCCGCCTGTAGCCTGACTCCGGGGCCGCGCCTGAACGCATCGTATCTATCAGCCAACGGCGATACGATTGAGTTTTATACGGACGGCCGGATCAAGTTCGAGTGTTCCTCCGAAGACAGCGTTTATTGCCGCCTGGCAAATCGAACGGCCTGCTATGACGTCAATGCCGAATTAGAAATTTATATATACTGCGTGGCGGACGCACACGCCCTGTTCTTTACCGGCCTGCGGTTCGCCGACGCACAACGCAATCAGGTGCTATGGTATCGTTTTGATCATAGCTATGTTATGCGCTATGATCGTGTGGAATGAAATTCGATTATATAGACAATATGAACAAATCACTCATCGGTGATTAATGCTCGGTCTCGAATTCCTTGATGCGATCATTCAGGCGTGTCATAACCATGTTTAAAGTCTTCGATGCTACCCGCAATCGGTCGGCGGCGTGCACATATTTTTCCGAACTGGTGTTAATGGTATCTATGGCGGTCTGTATTTCGCGGGCGCCGCTGAGTTGTTCCTGAGTGGCGTTACGCATATCCCGGGCCATACTCTGGATTTGCGCGGTTAAACGCAGCATTAACTCACTGGCCTCGCTCTGGTCGGCCACCATGCCGTAAGCCCGGTCCACCATGCCGACTATCTCTTTTACGCTGTGTACAATCTGCTTTAGAACGCTTACCGTTTGGTGTATGGCCTGCGCGCCGGACGATGTGGTATTGTTGGATTCATTGATCAAAGTTTCAATTTCACGCGCGTTGGAGCTGGAAAGTTCCGCCAGCTTGCCGACCTCATCTGCCACAACCGAAAATCCGCGACCTTCTTCGCCCGCACGCGCCGCTTCAATGGCCGCGTTCAAGGCCAGCAAATTGGTTTTATCCGCAATGTCATTAATGACGGTTACGATTTCCGACACCCGGGCGGAACCCTGCTGAATGCCCTGAATTACTTCCACCGCGCGATTCAATTCGCGCTCACCGGCCTGGGCCTGCTCGACGGTGGCGTTGCCACTGCCGCTGGCCTGCTTGCTCAACTCGTCAATTTGCTTCGAAAGCTCATTCAAACTCTGCATGGCATGCGCGTTCTCTTCACACAGATCGTCCTGTGTCTGAGCGCGTTCCGCAATCGATTGGATGGTGGCGGTCATTTGCTCCATGGTAGCGGAAGTCTCTTCGATCGAAGCCATTTGATCGCGACTCAAATCCTCATTGGCGCTGGTAATCGCGTCCAGATCCGTAATCGATTCGCTCATGTCGCGGGCAGCGTCACGAATCTCTTTGACCAATTCCTGTATGTACGCCAGTTGCTCGGTTGATTTTGATCGGGCACGGTGTACGGTTTCCAGAATGCGCCGCGCGTAGCGGGCCCCGGCAGCCAGAGCAAGTCCGATGGCCAGCAGAAACATGGAAACCACCACCCAGGTGGAAACATTCACCTGCCCCTCAATGATACCACCCAGCCGGGCTTCGTATCCATGATAAACAATCAGCAAAGCATGAACCAGATTGTAGAGCAGCAAAATCAAGCCGGTTTCAATGAGAGTGTAGCGCGGTGAAAAACGAAGTACGCTGGAAACTATGTAAATAGCCAGAACCAGATTATGCGGCAGATTTTGAATGGTAAAAGCGTGCCGGGCATCCGGTATGAACACGAATGCGGCATGCAACAGGAATAACGCGGCCAGTTCCAGGGACATGAACAGATACTTCATCCACGATTGGAATCTGTTTAAGCGTAATACCAGAACTGAGAAGACCATGGCCAGCGCATAAACGCCTATGGCCACAAAATGCATAATCAGCAGCAAAAAAGGGAAGCCGCCGCCCAGGTAACCGACAATCGTTCCCAGACTGAATATAAAAATCAGAAACAATCTTAACCAATTGCTGGTAGCTTCGCCGCGTTCTTCTATGTATTTCTGAAAGTCTTCTATCTGATCCGATTTTGACAGGCTTGTGTCATTCATGCAGTTGATCCGTTTATTATTATCCGCACCCAGGTTTACCTAACGGTTTCTACCATACAAAGAAAGCGGTCGGACCGGATTACGTCCAGAGCATTCGTCGGCGCTTAAGTCAGAAAGCGGTTAATTTTCAATCCGGAATAACTTTACCGGGATTAAGAATGCCGGCCGGGTCAAACACGCTTTTCAATTGTCGCATATAATCGATTTCAACCGCACTGCGGGACAGATGCAGGTAATCTTTTTTCAGTAGCCCAATGCCGTGCTCGGCACTGATAGAGCCGTTCAGCGAGCCGATTAATTTATAAATTTCCATATCTATATTCCCGGTATCTTCCATAAACTCATGCGAATCCCCGGTTCGGCGCGATTCGGCTCCCGATGATACTATATTCACGTGCAGGTTACCGTCCCCCAGATGACCGAAAAACACCGGATACACATGTGCCATATCGCGACACAATGCAATCACATTGGCCTGGAACCCGGCAAAGCATTCGGCCGGCAGGGAAACATCGTACTTGCGAACATGCCGTGTCATGGAAATGCTCTCGCTGATCCCTTCTCGCAATCGCCACAACTCCGCCGACTGTGTGGAACTCGTTGCCGGACGCAACGCCCGAATCAAATGCCGTTCTTCCATGCCGGCAAACATGGTCACGGCGTCGTCAAAATCGAATTCAGCCGCATCCCATTCCAGCAGCACATACCCGGGGACCGGCTCTCGAAAAGGTTCGGCCACGTTCAAATGCTCCCGGACAATTTCCAGACAGCCTTGATCAAAAAATTCAAATGCCAGCGGTTGCATACCCTGACGTCGCAGCTCCTGTAAAATAACCTGTGCCACATCGATGTCCGGCACACCGATTAATACGGTGGTAGGTTGGCGCGGAGCAATCGCCAGACGAATGGTAGCTTCCAGAATGATTCCATAAATACCTTCCGAGCCGATAAACGCATGCTTCAAGTCCGGACCGGTGTTGTTCTTCAGAATACCGCCGGGAAAAGTCAGCACGTCTCCCGCACCGGTCACCACTTTTAAGCCCACAATCCAATCGCGCAGCATGCCGTAACGAATGACGCGGGTGCCACCGGCATTGGTGGCTATGTTGCCGCCGATCTGGGAGGAACCGGCGGCAGCCAGATCGAGCGGAAAACAAAAACCCTGCTCGGCGGCATACCGTTGCAACTCCGCCGTGATGACGCCCGCTTCGCAACGGATGGCCGGCAATCGGGGCTGAAACTCTAACACGCGATTCATACGTCCCAGCGACAAAACAATCTCACCCTGACCGGCCACCGCACCGCCCGCCAGCCCCGTGCGTCCACCCGAAGGTACCAGCGCCAGATTGTGTTCTTTGCAATAGCGTACAACAGCCACGACTTCGTCCGGGTTGTCCGGCAACAACAATAGATCAAAATCGGGATGGAACTGCGCCAATCGATCGCGGCCGTATTCCAGAAATTCGGCTTCATTAAGTCCGGAACC
>JAGRMX010000143.1 GCA_020441025.1 Leptospiraceae bacterium | reverse complement strand
ATAATCGGCCTGCTCTCCCGTGACGCAGACCGGTGCGGCGCCGTAGATTTCCCGGGGGCCGATGTCGGTCAATTCAATGCGCCGGATGATGCGCATTATGGGATGTCCATCATCGGTGTAGCGTACGGTGCGCGTATAAATAAACGAAGGCGATTCGGATGAATTGCCGCCCATAACACTGACGCCGTACGAATCGTCATTGGTACCCTGATCCGGCAGGATGGCGCCTTCTCGAAACGTGCCGTATATTTGCTCCAGGTCCGCGTTGCCGTACAGCCGATCGGGATCGGCGGTCCGGCATTGCATTGCCACAAGTGCAATGCCGCCCATCAAAATCAAGAGGCTCACTGTCGGGTAATATTTCAACATGACTTGCTCCGGTATGCTTGCGCTCGTCTTTTTTACGCGAATCATGGATTTGCGGTCAAGGCCGATTTAATCCGTGGATTCCCGCTGAAAATCGTAAATCGACGTCAGACCCATGATGTTGCCGAGTTCATCCAGCGCACGTCGACTTTCTTCCAGTAAACTCGGATCACGCAGGTCTTCCGGATGCAATCGGTCGCGGTAATGTTTGCGCGCCCATGTTTCCAGCGTGTCTATTTGTGTTTCATTTTCTAAAATCAGATTCCCGTGCATTGCGGAGCGGGCGCACTCATCCATTTCTACTCGCAGGCGCAAACAGGCCGGTCCACCGCCGTTCTGCATGCTTTCACGTAAATCCACGAATTTACATTCCCGCAGGGGATTGCCTTCATCCGCCAGCATGTCCTGAATGATTGCGTGGGCTGCGGGTGTTTCGGCACACTCCTGAGGTGCCAGCATTAACATGTCTTCACCTGAACTTACTATCTGGCTGTTGAAAAGATAGCTGTCTACGCTCGCCCTGAGACTGAGTTCCGCGTCTCGAACCAGACGCACATATAATGGTGCGTCGTATTGACGCGCATATGCGTCCTTAATTTGTTCCATGGCATGCGGATGCTGGAAAGCGTGTTCATGCGCCAGTAACAAATGACGATGTCCCGTGGCGATCACATCGTTATGAAATACTCCGCACTGTATGGCGTTGGTATTCTGTTGCAATAAAAGTGCCGTATTCGGGCGAATGTTATGCCGACGCACAATCGATTCACAGGCTTCGTATGTCTGGCGGGCCGGATACGCGTAACCCGGATTGAGAGAGGTGACCCGGGAATCGGTCGTTTCAAAAAGACGCCGGCCATACACCAGCAGGGACAATCCCGTACAGCGGAAGTCCGGTTTCAACAACATGGCATTGGCGGCGCCTTCATCCGAAAGAGTCGCCGGTAAGGGATCATGCACCCGGAAGTAATCCTGATTATGAAATACGGCTCGCAATACCCGGGTGGTTTGCCGGGCTTCCAGACTGCGATGCACGTGGCTGCTCAGATTGGCCGGTGTAAAATGAATGCGGCCATCGGTGCTTTCATGAGCGCCGGTCACCCAGGCGGCGTTGGCCGTCCACATAGCCGAAGCGCTGCCGGCTGCTTCCAGCAAGCGGGGCGCTTTTGCCCAAGCTTTTGCGAGTATTTCTGCGTCCTTACCGGAAAATCCCAGACTGCGCAGAAATCCGAGGTGCGGTCGTTCGTGGGGCGGCAGATACGCCTGCGGCACGCCGGCCCGCACCAGCATACGCATTTTGTTCAGTCCCGATAATACGGCGGCCAGCGGATGAGAGCGTTGCCCGCCGTGGAGTTCCGACGCAAGATTGCCATGGGCCAGACCGCCAAAATGGTGCGTGGGTCCGATCAAGCCGTCGAAATTGATTTCTTGCATAGCATTCATGGTCTAACATTTTCCAGCATTCTCTACGGGCCGTCGACGCGGTCGGATATGCGCGGATACTTTTCAACCTGGCGTTGTTGATGCTTACGCCTCCTTTTCTCCCGGTCGCAGGCTTACATACGCAATCGAATCACCGATTTGCAGATTCAGCGTTTGACCTACCGGTTCCGCAATGCAGACCGGTGGCGGTTGCCCGTCGGAGTTCACGTACTCATCGAGAAAATGGATTCGTGACAGCGCCACTCGAAATTCTTCGGACTGATTACCGGCCGGTGCGATCAGATACTCCCGGTGATCCGGATGATTTTCGTGAACGTGTGCGGGCCCGGTGAAGCGCAACGCGTCATTGGATGGGGGATGGCCATGTGATACCCAGGATTCAATGCGGGCGTACCGGAGTTCACGTACACATCGGAGGGACCGGGTATCGCAGCTGACAATCGGTCCGCCGTCGAAGATATCAACCAGACCGGTTTTCTGAAAGCCTTCCTGTTCCAGAATACGCAAAGCCGGTGCCGTGTTGGGATGCACCCGACCGATTACCGCTCGCGCCGAGTCGGGCAATAATTCCATGTAAATCGGATGGCGGGGCATAAGGTCATTGATAAATGCCTTGTTAACCGCGCTGAGATAATCGGCCCGGGGATAATCCACGTGAAAAAAATGACGACCGATGGCATTCCAGAGCGGCGACTCTCCGTTGGAATCGACTATGCCGCGCATTTCGGCGATGACTTTATCTTCGAAGTACTCCGGAAACAGTCCCATGAATAAGAAACGACACAGAGAAAGGAAACGCCCGGTAGAACGCCGACGAAAGTGGGGCGAAAGAAATAAACTGCCGATAGCGGAAGGTCCATCATGTTCAATCAGGGGAGTAAGGGCGGAAACACTGGTATGGATGTTCAGGTCGGCCGAGTGCAATTCTTCCGTTTGTATATCATACGCGTAAAAAGGTTCATAGCCGCCCAGTTTGGCATACACGGCGGCACTGCCCCGGATTTTTCGTTCGGAAAATTCCGCGGCCGCATCTTCCAGCACGAACAGATACATTTCGCTGCCCGGTTTGCGGGCGGGGAAGGCGAAACTGCGCAGGGACTTTTCAATGCGTTCCGCGAGTAAGTTTCGATCCGGTGGCAGGGAGGTCAGCCCGAATGATGCCTCGCCGGCCAGCATAACCAGGGCATCCAGATCGGTGGCGCGGATCGGGCGAACCAGAAGCATGCCGACTTTGTTGCGTACATTGATTGTCTGTCAAGCGCGCAGTTGAGGCACCGAATGAAATCGATAGCGTTCTTTCCTTTACAGGCAGATGCCGTTGCCGCAATGCTCCCGCATGTCGGATCTGCTACAGCATGTAATCGCTATGGAACAACATTTGTTGCGGACATTGGACTCCCTCAGCGGTTTCATCTGGGGATTGCCGCTGTGCGCCCTTTTAATCGGCACCGGCTTGTTTCTTACCTTTCGACTGCGCGGCATTCAGATTACGCATTTCAGTTATGCCCTGTACCTGGCGTTGATCAAACGCAAGGAAAGCGATGGGGAGGATAGCGCCGGGGAGATTTCACACTTTCAGGCTTTGATGACTGCACTATCCGCCACAGTGGGTACCGGCAATATTGTAGGCGTCGCCACGGCCATCGGCATGGGCGGACCCGGCGCTCTGTTCTGGATGTGGGTCACCGGCCTGGTGGGTATGGCCACCAAGTACACCGAGGCGGTGTTGGCGGTACATTATCGGGAAACGGATGATCGCGGTGAGGTGGTGGGCGGTCCCATGTATTATTTGCGCAAGGGCATATCGGGTCCCGTCGGGCGCGTGCTGGCTTTCTTATTCGCCGTCTTTGCGGTGGTAGCTTCGTTTGGCATCGGTAATCTAACCCAGGCCAATTCGGTGGCGGATGCTCTGCAGGGTACCTTTGAACTGGATCGCTGGATTACGGCGCTCATTCTGGTATTGCTTTCGGCTCTGGTTATTCTGGGGGGCATCCGCTGGATTGGTAAGGTTACATCCGTTCTGGTTCCGATCATGATTGTTTTTTATATGACCGGAGCATTGATTATTTTTTTCACCTACATCGATGGAGTGCCGGCGGCCTTTCAATTGATTCTGGAACGCGCCTTTGCTCCCGACGCGGCCGGCGGAGGTTTCATTGGCGTCATGGTAAGTCGAGCGGTGGAGTACGGTGTAAAGCGCGGCGTGTTCTCAAATGAAAGCGGTCTGGGTTCTTCACCCATCGCGGCCGCGGCGGCCCGCACGAAACATCCGGTTACCCAGGCACTGGTTTCCATGACGCAGACTTTTATCGATACGTTGGTGGTGTGTTCCTTAACCGGCTTTGCCATCATCTTAACCGGTTCTTATACCGGCGACGCTCAGGGCATTGACATCACCATGAACGCCTTCGCGGCCGGCCTCGGACAGAGTGGTCCGTTTATAGTGGCCATCAGTCAGGCATTATTCGCGTACTCCACCGTATTGGGTTGGAGCTACTATGGAGAAAAATGCCTGGAGTATTTGATGGGTTCGCGGGCCGTCCTGCCGTATCGCATTGTATTTATTTTGCTGGCGGGAGTCGGCGCTCTGGCCTCACTGCGATTGGTGTGGCTGTTTTCGGATATCTTTAACGGACTGATGGCGTTGCCCAATCTGATCGGCCTGTTGTTCTTATCCGGCATAGCGGCCCGCATAACGCGTGAATACTTTGCGGACCCGGATAAAAAGGCAAGTTAAGCGTTATCAGCCTCGCTGACAGGACGGGCAATCGTATTGAATCGCATATATATAATGCGATCAAAATTTTAATTTTTGATTTTGATTTCGATTTCCACTCAATCTAAGCCGGCAATAAAACGGCGTACTATTTGGGCAAACGCATTGGCGTGAGTATAATGCATCCAGTGTCCCGCACCGATTATGGTTTTGATGTCTGCGCGTGGAAAGTAGCGCATGATTAACGTATGGTCTTCGGCCTGTACGTAATCCGAATCGCCGCCGGTGATAAACAGGGTGGCCCCTTCGAATACTCCTTCTTCGGGTATGCTATCGCCGATGCCGGCACCCATGACGGCCGCTTCCAGCACGGGAACATTGATTTTCCATTCATAAGTACCATCCGTGCGTTCCAGATTCATCTGCAAAAACTGACGCACCATGGCATCGGGATGAATGTTTTGCATGGCAGCGTCGATTGCTCCACGCGACGCATAGCCGCTAACATCCATCTTTAACGCGGCAAACTCTTTTTGATGATGGGGTGCGTAATGCCTGGGAGCAATATCAACAATAATTGCGGCGCGAATGTCTTCCGGATGCCCCAGCGCGGTTGCGGCGACGGCCATGCCGCCCATAGAATGGCCCAATAGAATCGGCTCTTGTATTTTGTGCTCCGCAATCCAGTACAGAATGTCGTCACCGAGATCTTGAATAGTATGTGAATCCGTGTGAGGCGAATCGCCGTGATTGCGAAAGTCAAAAGTGTATACGTGAGCGCAATCGGTCAGCTCTTTTGCGATGGAGGTCCAGTTGCGCGCGGAACCGAACAATCCGTGAAATATCAAGAGCGGTGGTCCTTCGCCGCCATGATCGTTATGCTGCATTAAAACCGGCATGCATACCGGAAATAATGGTTTTCGATGTATGCCAACCGATTTACATTCGATTATTACGTAATTAAAAATATGTGTAATACTGCTCATAAAATCGAAATTCGCCTGCGGCAGTTGATGCGAAGCAACCGCGCCGGGGATCAACCGCAAATGTGTGCCCTGCGTGCGGCGCGAAACGATCGGCGGTCGACCTGGTTGCGTTCAGGAATGGTGAAGGGGTTGCTGTTTGTTTCTATAATATTCGGGTGCAACGCTCTATTTGCCGACGCCTATCGTCAGGCCGCAACCGTACTGCGTTCCGAGCATTCCCGGGTATCGATTGTGCCGGCTCAAACCGACGTGGCTCCCGGTGCGGAGCTGCCCTTGCTGATTTCCGTCGAAAGCGATCCGGAATGGCATACCTACTATCTCAATCCGGGCGATTCGGGTGAGCCTTTGAAAATCAAATGGGATATGCCGGAAGGTTTTCAGGCCGGACCAATCCAGTGGCCCGTTCCGGAAAAGATTCCGGCGGGGCCGTTGATGAGTTACGGTTACAATCGCACGGAGTTGCTGGTAAGCATACAGGTGCCGGCAACCTTGCCGTCCGAAATTCGAGCGATCGGACGATTCCAGCTTAAGGGACGCGTGACCTGGCTGGAATGCAAGGAAATCTGTCTGCCGGGTCGTGGTGAGTTTGAATTGAATATTGGAGTTCACGTACCATCTCAGGCAGACGATTCGTCCGTTGCGAGTCAAGGCGATGTTTCTGAGAACACGCAATCGGATAGACCGGTTCATCAAAATAACGATATTAATTCGAATAACACGACCAACGCCGACCGATTTCATTTTACCGATGTAAACCTACCGCGATCCGCGCCGGTACCGGTGGTGGCGCGCTTGCAACCATGGGACGCCCTGCCGGTCGGCATCCGATCGCGTTGGAGTGCCGACGCAATGGAAGCGCAATGGCATTCATTTCTGATACTCGAAGCGCAGATCCCCGCTCGACTGGCCGTACACTTAAAGCCGGAAGCGGTTTATTTTTTCCCGGATACCCCGGGCGTGATTGCGCATGCCCGGCCGCAGGTTGCCCGACTGAATAACAATCAGCTCTCAGTTTATATTCCGCGCGATCCGTCCGGCGTCGTTTCCCTGGAGCCCGGTGACGAAATTTCAGGAATTATGCGCTTGAGTCTTGCAACTGCAACCTCGAATGAAGAAGCGTGGCGCGTACAGACCGTACTTGAATCGCCCGGAATGTTTGCGAACGTCGCTGCGATTGGTCTGGCCGCACTGATGGCTTTGCTGGGCGGCTTGATTCTGAATGTGATGCCCTGTGTCTTGCCGGTTCTATCCATTAAAGTGCTCGCATTGGTAGAGCAACGCGGAGATCATCCCGCTCAAACCATGCGGCATGGTTTGTTTTTTGCTCTGGGTGTGGTGTTGGCTTTCTGGTTGCTGGCAGGCGTACTGTTACTTTTGCGCGCGGGAGGTGAAGCGATCGGCTGGGGCTATCAGTTGCAGTCGCCGATGTTCGTGGGTGTGTTGAGTCTGGTTGTGTTCGGCTTCGCGTTAAATCTCTTTGGAGTTTTTGCGCTGGGCTCGGGTGTGCAACGTCTGGCCGGACAACTGGATACGCGCATTGATGACGCGGAACAATCACTTAAAAATCGGCATCCGGCGCGCAACGCTCTGGGACATGGGGTGCTGGCGGTGCTCCTGGCCACGCCCTGCACGGCGCCCTTTATGGGCACGGCGATGGGTTTTGCCCTGAGTCAATCTATGGTCGTTACCCTGCTGATATTCACCTGCCTTGGTATCGGTATGGCAATGCCATATATTCTGATTACGTTTTTTCCGGGCGTACTGCGGTATCTACCGCGTCCCGGTGCCTGGATGGAAACATTCAAACAACTGCTGGCATTTGGTCTGGTGGCTACGGTGATCTGGCTGCTGTGGGTGCTGGGACGTCAGACCGGTGCTAACGGATTGATATTGATTCTGATCGCGTTGATGCTGGTATCGCTGGCCGCCTGGTTGTACGGTCGCTGGCAATTTGTCGGCGGCCGTCGTCATTGGATTGCCGTCGGCGTGGCCGCGCTGGCTATATTGAGTGCAATCTGGCCGGTTTGGTCCCTCGGGGCGCTTAAACCCGGCCGGGAGGCGCAATCGATGGCGGTCGAATCGACTTCGGGAGATTTGTTCTTATTACGGGATGATTCCTCCGGAACGCGGTACTGGGAAACCTGGTCGCCCGAGTTTGAACAGGAATTGAAAGCCCGGCAGGAAATTGTTTTTATTGATTTTACCGCGGATTGGTGTTTGAGTTGTAAAGCTAACGAGGCCATGGTGCTGGATACCGAAAACGTGATGCGCGCCTTTCAGACTCGCAACATAAAAATGCTAAAAGCCGATTGGACCACGCACGATCCGCGAATTACGCGCGCACTGGAATCTTATGGCCGCAGTGGAGTGCCGCTGTATGTGTTGTATATACCGCCGGAGTATAATCCGATTTT
>JAGRMX010000142.1 GCA_020441025.1 Leptospiraceae bacterium | reverse complement strand
GTTTTGTGGATACAACCTGGCAGATGGTAACCAGGGTGGAGAATCGTCGCCAGTTAAGTGAAGGCTTTCTCGATTCGAATGTACTGGTCAGTCAAATCATCCGCCCGTACATACATCCCCAGGCGCTGGAGAAAGCGCGTGAAATTGCCCGCAAGGGCGACGTGCACTTGCCGGATGAAGTTAAAGAAGCTACGATTTTTTTCAGTGATCTGGTGGACTTCACGCGTCATTCGGAATCGCTTTCGCCCGAAGAGGTAATCAGTCTGTTGAACATCGCCATCGGCATTTGCGTGCGTTCTATCGATAAGAACCACGGCAACGTGGATAAATTTCTGGGAGATGGCATTATGGCCATCTTTCCCGATCCCCTGGAGGCGGTCGTAGCCGCCTTTGAGATTCAGCAACAATTCAGCCAATTGAACGAGTTTCGCGAGTTGCAGGAGCAACCGTCCATTCGAGCCCGCACCGGCATACACACGGGTTCGGTTGTGATTGGCAGTGTGGGCACGAAAGAACGCCGGGACTGGACGGTCATCGGCGATGTGGTCAACACCGCCGCGCGCATTGAACAATACGCCGAGCCCGGTTCGGTGGTAATCAGTGCTCAGACCTATCAGCGCATTAGCGACCACGTGCAGGTGGAGCGCTCCGAAACCATCCAGGCTAAAGGCAAAAGCGATGAACTGAATGTCTATTTCCTGGACAGCGTGCGTTTTATGAAAGGCCGTCTGCCGGTGACCATGACCCGCGACGGTATGCGGGTGGGTCGAATCTTGCCGACCGAATCGAAACATAATTCGCCGGTATGAGGAATGAATTTGCAGGTACATTCACATGTGAGGCACCATGGGCTATCGTGTAACCTGGTGTTCGATAATTCATCTTTCAGTTCCCCGCCAGTGGGCTGTGGGGTATACGCAAATCGATCTACAGGTAAGGAGCTGTTTGCAAGTGAATACGCGCACATTACTTCGCTTGTTTTTAAAAACCGGTAGTGGACTTTTTTTACTTTTTGGCGCCCCTGTTTGAGTTCCGCATATTCGCCGCACAGGTGTTTAAGATCAGCTCAGAGCGCCGCATGCGGCCTATCCTAATCCACCGCGGTTTTCCGGCGACTTAGAGTCAGTTCCGAAATGTCCGGTTTTTGTGCCGCTTTTTAAGCGGGTTTTCCACATTTGATCTAATGCTTGACGACGGCATAGTTGAACTGTTTCCTGTAGTGTTGCTGTTTCTTATTTCCTATCTTTTAGACCTCCCCGGTTTAAACCAGCGGCGCGGGAAAACGGGGATACTTCACTATAACTGATGCTTATCGCCTTCACTTTGATTAAATACCGGATATTGATAAAAAAGCAATAGATTCTAATGCGTTTCAGCGTCCTAAGATGAACCAGAAGTTTGTGATGAATTTCAGTTATTCTTAAAGCGTAAGAATTACGAAGTTTATACCTGTAACGACGCTCTGGAGGCCATTCGAATTTTTCGATCCGAATTGCCGGATATCGCCCTGATCGATTATAAAATGCCGGAAATGGATGGAGTGGAGCTTCTGCAGGAGCTGAAGGTCATCGGACCCGAAGTGCCGGTTATTCTTATGAGCGGCCACGCGGATATGCGCACCGCCGTCGATGCGCTTAAGAAAGACGTATTTGATTTCTTGAGAAAGCCCGTTGTGAGTACAGAATTGTTAAAGGTCATGGAATCCGCATTGCGCCGTTCTGATGACTTAAGGAATGCGGCGCTCCGGGAGGCGGGCGAAAGTACAAATGCCTATGGTTTCGTTCTGCATTCGTCATTTAAGGAGTATCCCAATGTATCCGTGTTGCATATCAATAGTCCGCTTGATGAACGGGCGGCGCCAAGGCTGGAAAATGCCTTCGCTCGCATGGCTAACGATGGTATATTGAAGAACAATGCACTATTATCTTTTAAAAATGTTGAATATGTTAATAATGTGGGACTGAATTATTTAATCGAATTGGATAAGTCATTAATGGATAAAGGACACAGAGTCGTTTTTACACAGTTATCACACAAAATGCACAAATATCTCGGTATGCTGGGATATCTTGACTATTTTAAAATAGTTCCGAATTATGATGAAGCAGTCAATACTGTTGCAGGAAGTCGATAGGAGCCGGTGGATTACACCGGAGTTACCGAAAACTGTACAGTGGAGTGAATGATCGGGAATTCCATCAGTTTTTCATAATCGTCAACCCGGCCTTCATTGACCATTTGCATGTGCAGGTAATCCACCGTCTTCAGGGATGAAGGCATTCAAATCAAATACAATCAGGCGATGTGTTCACTATCCCTGTATACGACGGGCCAGTGCTCGTTCAAGGTCCAGACTGATCTGTAATAAAACAGGTACAATAATAAGCACAATAAATGTACCCGCCGCCAGACCATAGGCCAGAACAAGAGACATATGCGATAAAAAGGGATCAAAGCCACCGATACCGTAACCGGTGGGCAGCACTCCCAGCACCGTAGTGGCCGTACTCAAAAAAATGGGTCGTAGCCTGGAGCGGGCGCCGTTTATAATGGAGTCAGTATCGATTTTCATCGTTCCGGATTGAATCGTGTCCACCAGCACTATTGAGGCATTCACAATTACACCCATCAGTCCCACAATCGCGACACCAACCATCATGGAACCGGGTACATTGTGACCTACCAGGGTGAAGGCCGCTCCAATGGCCATAAAGGGTAGCGAGGCCATCACCACTATCGGTCTGGTAAAGGAATTGAAAATAAGCGCAATCATTAAATATATTCCCACAACGGCGGCAAGACCGGCCATGGTCAGGCCCCCAAAAATTAGCCTGGTCTCCACGGCCTGACCGGAATATTCCAGGCGGACAGCGGGCGTATCTGGAAAGTGCGCCTGTAGTTCGGCCATGATGGCCGTCGGTGATGTGCGCTCAGGATCGATGTCGCCATAGATGGTAGTGGTGCGAACGCCGTGTATGTGATTAATGGTAGCCGCTCCCTGACTTTCAATAAAGCTGACGAAACGATTCAGCTCCAGCAGGCGACCCTGGCGGTTTACTACCGGAATATTCTGAATAAGTTGCTCCGGACTCTGCAAATCTTCAGCCAGACGCAGACGGACATCAGTATTCAGGTCTGCACTGCGAATGGTTGTTACCACCAGTCCATCAAGGGCAATACGTAAACTATTCAGTATGTCCTGTTCGCGTAGTTCGGCCGCCGCAATCAGACGCTCATTCAACACAACCTGGCTTTCGCTGAGTCCCAGGCGCTCGTCAGATTCAAGGTGCACAATGCCATTTACCCCTTTCAAAAAGTTTAGAATTTCAGTGCTGCGCTGTTTTCGCTCCTCATCATCGGCGGCTATGACCCGCACCTCTACCGCACGGCCCATTGGGGGGCCCAGACGCTTAAGAAGCAAGCCGTATTCCATTTGATTCTGCCGGGCGAGCGTAGCCAGTTCTTCCTCGAGCGCCGCCATAATTTCCGTGGCCTGGCGAGTGCGATTTTCAAAAGGATGCAGATACACCATAATAATAGCCAGATTGCCCTGGATACCGCGATCATTGGTGCTGTCCTCGCTTTGAGTGCCCTGTCGGGTGCTGAAGCCCAGCAATTCCTGCGCCGGCAGTCGCAAAAGCATTTGTTCGATTTGTTTAAGTTCCCGGGTGCTCCGCTCCACGGTGAAGTGTGGTGGTAAAGTCACCACAATATTGAAAGCATCGGCTGCATCCTGTGGGAACGGATCTTTACGCACCGCAAAGCGGAATAGAGCCGCGGAGAATAACAGTAGTATTAGCAAAGCGACCAGAACTATATAGCGATGGCGCAAGAAAAACGTCAGAGTGATGACATACCAGCGCTCAAGGGTTATAATTATCTTTTTCTCTTTTGACGGTCGATGTTTTCCATGCGCCAGATGCACCGGCAACATAACGAAGCTTTCCAGGAGTGAGACCAAAAGGCCCACAATGACCATCAATGGAATGACCCATATAAATGCGCCTGGAAAACCGCCCACTATAAAAAGAGGCGCGAATGCAATCATGGTGGTGGCCGATGAGGCAAAGATCGGTTTCCACATGCGTTTCACCGCCGCTATTGCCGCCTCCGATGAAAGCATACCATGCTCACGATTGGTGTTGAACTCTTCGGCAATGACGACAGCATCATCTACAATCATTCCTATTAAAATAATAAAGCCGGCCAATGATATTAAATTTATGGAAATATTCTGCCATTTCAGAAAAATAAGCATGCCCAGCAATGTTACCGGAATTCCAAAGGCTGTCCAGATGGCCGTTTTGTAATCCAGAAAGTACATTAAAATCAGCAAGACCAGCCCAAAGCCCATGGCAGCATTGCTGATTAAAAGCGAGATGCGTCCACGCGTCAAAAGAGACTGATCCATCAAAATTCTGGCACCTACTCCATCGGGCAGTTTTTCGTCCGCAAGTAGCGTGTGTACGGCATTGACCGTGGTAATTAAATCGGCCTGTCCGCGCTTGCGAATAGTAAGAGTAGCACCTGGTTGGCCATTGCTACGTACCAGTAGCTTCAGATCTTCGGGTCGGCTCTCTCCGTGTGCGATCTCATGCAGCCTGACCCCGTAGCCCTCGGCATTGGATACGATGTGCGTGTTCAGGATATCGGACATCTCTCTGAACTCGCCACCCAGTATGATTTTAAGATCCTCATTGGCAGTGTGCAGAATCCCACCCGAGCCGGAGCTGTTGCGTCGGGCCAGCGCATCAGCAACTAACCGCAGATCGATCGATTTTTGACTGGCTTTGCGAGCATCCACCAGAATCTGCAACTCGGAATCCGGCACGCCAATCAAATCAGAGCCGGCCACTCCGGGGACACGCCGTAGACGTTGACGCAATCCCTCCAGGTAAGGCTTAAGTAGCTCATACTTGCCTGTATAGGCCAACTCCAGCACCGGTGTGTCAGCCGTACTTAATGCTTTCACTGTGGGCCGGCCCTGCAGCCCGATCGGCAGATCATCCACACGGTCCACGGCGTCCTTGACGTCATCTAACAAGTGTTCAAACTCAAGCGCACTGAGATCCTCCAGACCGCGAATCTCCAGTCGCGCTACGTTCTCTTCGGAGTATGATAATATTTCTTTTATGCCATCGACTTCAAGCAGTTCCGATTCCAATAGGACCGTAACCTCTTTTTCAACATCGCGAGCAGTTGCCCCTGGATAAACGGTGCGAACCACAATGCGATTGAGCGAGATTTCCGGAAAACTTTCTTTGCGGGCCGACAGGACCGAAATCAGACCGAGCACAATCAGTGCAATCAGCATCAGGGTGACCATCATGCGGTGTTCTAAGAAAAAGGCGGCTACGCGTCCCATGCTAACAGTCCTCTGTCAAGCTTTCCAGGGCCTGTTCCATGTTGCGAAAAACGCGCTCCTGAGCTTTTATGAACCCGGGTTCGGTCAATATATCAAAAGCCTCTGCGAGGCGCCGTAAATGATCGGGCAAGATCTCTTCCAGCCGATCGCGGCCGGCATCCGTCAGCACGATTGCATTCTTGCGTCGATCACCTTCAATGGCGCGCCGCCCAATCAGGCCCTGCTTTTCCAGAGTGTCCAAAAGGCCGGTCATAGTCGAGGGCCGTACCGCGAGCGCTCCCGTCAGTTCGGCCGCCGTGTAGGTCTGTGCAATACGTGAATAAAGCAGCATCAGGATCATAAATCCGGGCTGTGAAAGACCATAGCGTTGAAAGTGGCGCTCCATATTGGCCTGAAATTGGGTGCTAAAGCGTACGCTGCGCATGAGTCCCTTCAGGATAGCCGCGTCTATGGAGTAGCCTTGCGCCTGGAGCCGCCTGATGATCGCTTCGGGTTGTCCCTGTGGCGGAATAATAAATTCTGATTTCATTTAGTTGCCAAAATATACGGCACCGTAATATATGGCAACTAAATGGGGGTGTCGGCCGTGAAAAAAATTGCCATGATATTGATTCTGCTATTACTCCTCGTATTCAGCCTGCTCACAATTATGGAAGGGGGCACAGTGCTTCTCAAGGGCCCTCCAGCCGATCAAATTGTTCTGAAATGGCTGGTAATCTATAATGTAATTGTGGCCGCTTTAGCCCTTCCGGTCCTGGTGCTCCTATGGCGCGGCCGGCCTTTTGCCTGCAAACTGGCCCTTTCGGTAACGGCAGCGCATGGCCTGGTACTGATTATCTTGATAGGCATTTACTTCAGCACGGGTGAAGTCGCCGTGAAGAGCCTCGGCGCAATGAGCTTGCGGTTTGTTCTATGGGGCTTCTGTAGCCTGGTATGGGGGGCGGTTGATGATTGTGACCGCTTATAAGATTAGAAATGGGAGGATTCCCCTCGAACCCGGTTTGATTCCTATCAGATGATTGTGACGCTCGTTCACTTAAAAAAACCGGCCAGCAACCGACCCACTTCTTCCGGATTATCTTCCTGTAAAAAGTGACCGCAATCCGATAATACCGTAACTTCCGTTTCCGGATGATCCGTTTTAATGCGCGCCGCGGTTTGCGCGATATCAGGTAGAATTCGATCGTGTTCGCCGTAGATTACGCGCAGGGGCGCTTTCAGTTGTGGAAATCTTTGTGCGATTAAAAAGAATCCCTTTGGATTTAAATGCAAACCGGTTGCGATGAGCGCCTTTCGGGCTTCGTCGGAATTAAAAGGTGCGGTAACACCCGAAATCACTTCATCGGTCAGTCGATCCCGATTCCGCATGCCGGTGCGCATAGCGGCGCGCAGGCCTGAAGCGGAAGTGAGCCATGAACGTAGACCCGGAGTACGCAGCGCGAAAATGAATGCTTTGACCGCCCAGGACATTTCCGGGTATACGAGCGTATTCAGAATAGCGAGCTTATCCAGTTTGTCGGGGTGCGAACAGGCCCAGTACAGGCCCAGCGGTCCGCCCAGATCATGTACGGCCAGGGAAGTGCGATTGATCCCCAGGTTTTTCAAGAAACCTTCGATAGTCTTTTCATAAAATCTAAAAGTATATTTGTTGTTCAACGGTTTGTCAGAATTCCCGAAGCCCGGCAGGTCCAGAGCGATGGCGCGATTGTTTTGTGCCAGCGCCGGTAAAATATTGCGCCATAAAAATGAAGAAGTCGGCCAGCCGTGCAATAAGAGCACCGGCTCGCCCTGGCCGGCTTCGCGATAATGAAGCTTGAGGCCGTTTACCGTCGTATCGCTTTCTGAAACAATTGTATGCATGTCGATTTTATCCTGTTACCGGCATATAAAATCGCTCTTAACCGAAATCGTCAAAAGCTTAATTTAATTTAAATCGTTGATTTAATGAATTTTCTCTTGAAATAGCAAATCATTTGTCATTATGGTAAATTACCTGTCAATGTCAGTTTCACATTCAGAAAGCCGATCGAGTTTCGATCGTAAATTAACCGAATACATTCAGGAGTGTGTGCTGCTTTATCATGCCATTCACCGGGCGGATGAACGGGTTCACGGGCCCACCGGCTTGAGTCATGCGGACTTTACGTGAGGATCTGGAGCGCAAGCTGAGCTGATACAATCAGACTACGCGCAGCTATCCCTGTACTTATATTTAAAAACGGGGTGGCCTCCCCTCAAACCCGATTTCCATTATATCAGAAGGGTGTGACACGGGAAAGAAAGTGCGATTCGAGGTGCGATAGAAAAATAAACAGAAAAAACATATCACCTGCAATACCCGGATATCAATTGAACAACGTATCCAGTACGATGGTGTCGCTGATTGCGTCGAATGAATCCGCCGGTATTGTGGTGGCGGTATCCGTGACTTGATCAATTCGAAAATAATCGGTAGCGGTTTCATTGGAAGCGCCCGGTCCGTCACGAAACCTGCTTACAGTCACATACAGCATTCCGTCCGCCTGGTTTTGCATTAATTGTGCATTGTAGCCATAGCTGACATCGTTCGCACTGTGATAGGGATGCGCACTGATATACATACGGGTCACATCGGTAATCGGTATGCGCGCTTTACCCGGGCCTCGGGCCAGATAGAGGCGTTGCCG
>JAGRMX010000141.1 GCA_020441025.1 Leptospiraceae bacterium | reverse complement strand
GACTGTTTTTGACCGCTTCCAGGATGGCATCAATGGGCTCTTTCAGCGCCTTGCGAATCTCGTTGGAATCGATCTCCAGAGTCCGGGGCAAACCGCTGATGGCATCGCGGCCACGTAATTCCATAACTTCGGTTTTCTTTTCGGGATACGCGTTGCCGATGGTCAGCTTCACATCTTCGGCCATGCGCTCCCCGATGACCAGGTTATACTGGGTGCGTAAATAGCGAATAATGGCGTCGTCAAACTCATCACCACCAATGCGAATGGAATCGGCAATCACCATGCCACCCAGCGAAATAACCGCAATTTCGGTGGTACCACCGCCGATGTCCACGATCATGGTGCCGGCCGGCTCGTGAATGGGCACATTGGCGCCGATAGCCGCCGCCAGAGCCTCTTCGATCAGATAGATCTCCCGGGCGCCGGCCTGTTCGGCGCTTTCGCGCACCGCCCGCTTTTCCACTTCGGTAATACCGGATGGCACACCAATTACCATGCGGGGCTTGACCAGAGTAGTCCGCTTGTGGACCTTCTGAATGAAGTAGCGGATCATCTTTTCGACCGTTTCAAAGTCGGCAATCACCCCGTCCTTCATGGGCCGAATGGCCACAATATCACCCGGCGTGCGTCCCAGCATGCGTTTGGCTTCGTGGCCTACAGCCAGTACTTTTCCGGTGGAAGATTGGACCGCCACAACCGACGGTTCGGAGAGCACAATCCCCATGCCTTTCACATGGACCAGGGTATTGGCAGTTCCCAGGTCGATGCCCATATCGTTAGAAAATAATCCGTAAACTGTATCGAGGAACATTTAAGTCTGCCGGGAACCGGCTTCTCCGCGTAATTTCACTACCCAAATTGTCGGTATGGCAGGCCTGTCAAGCAAAGCGCCCGAATCGACTATTTTAAGAAAGAAAAACGCCTGTGAACGGCCCAAAAACGGAATCACCCGCCTGAAATCGGAGCATAGATATGTCATGGATTCCGGTGAAACGATGGACTTGTTGCAAAGCATGTGCCGGTTTTTTTTGTCTGATATCGGGGGTGATTATCACTCAATCGGAGGAGTCCATATTCACTCCGGCATACGATTCAATCAGTTGCAGCAGCGTTTTTTTCTTCACCGGTTTAGGCATATGCACATCGCATCCGGCGGCAAGCGTTTGCTCGACTTCGTCACTCATGGTATGCGCAGTGAGCGCGACGATCGGCACATGCCCGGAGTGCTTCGGCCCGCCGGTTTCCGCTTCCGCTCGACGTATACGGCGAGTCGCTTCGTATCCATCCATTAAAGGCATTTGCATATCCATAAGAATCAAATCAAAAGCATGTTGCTCGTACATTTCCAACGCCTCCAACCCATTGCCCGCTATGTGCAATTCAACCGGAGCGTTTTTTAAGTACGCCTTCATAAGTATCTGATTATCGACGTTATCCTCAACCAGCAATACGCGCAGAGGTGCGTGGTCCAATCCGACCGATTGATTCCCGGGATGGACCGATCCGCCTTGCTCATCGCGCTGAATACGATTTAAGGCCAGGGCAATGCTGCGATTCAAATCGGCCCGGCGGACAGGCCGAGTCAAATAATCATCCACGCCGGTCTCTTCAAACCGGCGCCGACTCTCCGGCAGGTTGTCACTGGAAAGCACGACAATGGCCAACCCGGCCAGACGCTCATCGGCCCGAATGCGGCGGGCGGTTTCCAGCCCATCCAGATCGGGCATATGAAAATCGAGCAACACCAGGTCGTAGGGTTGATCGCTCATGCGAGCCCGCACCAATTCCACCAGACCGCTGCGCCCACTGGAACGAGTCGTCGCTTGAGCACCCCGGGCCGTGAGCACCTCCTGGAACATCATGCGATTAAAGGGCATGTCATCAATTACCAGAATCCGCACGCCCTGTAGATCGATGGGCGCTACCATCGGCGCGCTTTCCGGCAAGGGTGCCGTTTTGAACGGGCAAGCAAAATAAAAGCGACTGCCTTGCATGGGCTGACTGTCGGCCCACAACCGACCACCCATCAATTCCGCAAAGCGCCGACTGATGGTTAAGCCCAGACCGGTACCGCCAAAACGTCGCGTGGTGGAATCATCGGCCTGAGTAAACGCGTCGAAAATACTTTCCAGCTTATCGGCGGGAATACCTATGCCGCTATCAATTACACAGAATGTTACTTCTTCATTATTTACGGTTACTTCGAACAGAATGCTACCGGTCTCGGTAAACTTCACCGCATTGCTGATTAAGTTCACCAGGATCTGTCGCACGCGCGTCGGATCGCCCAGTACCGATTGGGGCACGTCCGGCGCAATGCGCAGCGAAACCTCCAACGACTTTTGAAAGGCCTGGGGCGCCATCATCTCCGTGGTGGATTCAATCAATTCAATTAAATCAAAAGCGATGTGTTCCAGCTGAATATTGCCGGACTCTACTTTGGCCAGATCGAGAACGTCATCGATCAACGCAATCAACGTATCGCCGGCGCCCTGTAGAATCGACATGTAACGATTGCGATCGGCAGGCTCCGGATTCTCGGCCAATAATTCGGCCATTCCTATGATGGCATTCATGGGTGTGCGGATTTCATGACTCATATTGGCCAGAAACTGCGACTTGGCCCGACTGGAGGCTTCGGCCGCGTCCCTGGCTATGCGCAATTGTTCCAGCCGGAGCTTTTCAGAAATGTCCAGCATCATACCCTGGTATCGCGGCCGATTGTTTCTTTCGTCCGGTGCGAAATGCGCGTTCAGAGTCACTTCAATTGTACGATCCTTCGACTGAAGAATACGGGTCTGAAAATCCCAGACCGGCCCGTGAGCCAGGTCCGCCCGCAACCGATCCCACGCGTCAGGATCGCCGAATTTTAATTTTAAATCCGCGCCGGTCAGCGCACCGGGGGAATCCGCGCCCAGCATACGGGCAAAAGAACGGTTGGCGGTCAATATACGACCGTTCGCATCGAACAGAAAAACGCCTTCCGATGCGTCCTCAAATATTCCCCGATAAAGTCGCTCCGCGGAACGCAACTGTCTGGCAAGCCTTTCACTGCGTGTAAACGCTCCCGTAAAACGCAGGGCCAGCATAGTCGCCTGGGCGAAGAAGAAGAGAAACACCGCGAAAGGTGTCCAGTAAGCGGATTGAATCACCAGGTTGGCGCTCAGTATATCGTGCAATACGGCCACAAAGAGCACGGTCCATCCGACCAGTAATATCCAGGCGTCCCGACGTCCGCGCAGTGCGGCCCGCAATCCGACTATGGTTCCGTACAAACCGCCCAGGACGGTAAAGAATTGATACGATTGTAGCGTTTGCGAATACAGATAAACCGGGAGGAATAAAACGGCCAGTGTAAATAATAATGCCACCGATAGAATGGTCCGCAAAATCCAGCGGTGTATTTCGCCCGGAAACACCGCGTGAAAAAAGAGCATGAACACGGGCACACTTACGTAAAAAGTCAGATACTCCAGTTTATGAAACAACACAAACGGCCAATCCGGATACTGTTGAATCAAATAAGCCTGACCGGTCACCGTAACGCGCAGTGTAACCAACAAGCATAAAAATCCAAAATACAGCGGAGCGCGATCCTGATGACGAAACGCGAAGAGCACCAGATGATATAGACCCATGATAACCAGGGCTCCGCACAGGAATAACTCCAGGTAGCGCGCCGCGCGAACCTCCGCCTGGATTTGTGTTGCCGGTCCCAGGCGCGGCGGAGTCCATATGCCTCCCGAGGAATGGGTAAAATTCGCGGCCTGAATTAAAAGCACCAGTTGGGATGTTTGATTGGCGTACTCTACCACACCCGGACGCATCTGCGGCACGGCATCCGTCGATGTTTGCGCCACCTTTCCGCCGGTAAACAGCAGACGTTCGTTAGCGTACAATTTGTAACTGGTCGCTACGGCGGGTAACTGCAAGGCCAACGAATCAGGTGCAGTCTGTGGGAGCAAAACCTCCAGTCGATAGGTGCCGAAACCAAACGCGGGCAGGTTCCGGCCGGGGTGAGCAGGATCCTCCAGTGAATCCCAGGCGAGACTGTCGGCAGTAATCCGCGTATCGATCGGTAACGCATCCCCGGGCAATAGCAAAACATGCGGATAAAAAGCCCAATCGCCATTAAGAGTTATCGGCCCACTGGAATGAAAATCATAATCGCGTAAATCCAGCGTGCCGTTAATGGCCCGGGGCGTAACCGGTTGCGGGTATTCCGATCCACATGCCAGGCATACCCACAAAATCGGCAGGAACAGAATCGGCCGCATCATTCCATTTCCAACAAGGGGACGCGGGCATCAAGCGTATATGCATTCCGACCGGATATGGAAAAAACATGAATCAAGCATTGCACCACTGGAGCGATCCGGACGAAGGCCATATACGATCACATTTCAAACGCAATCCGGCCAGAATACGCAACTCCAGGTGCGACAATTATTGCTGCTGTTCCAGTTCGCTGAGCCGCCTTTCAATAAAAGTATCTTTGCCCTCGCTCAATTGCCACGCTTCATTCAAAAAATAGATGGCCGCGCCGGGGCTGCGTTGTATATAAAATATCTCGCCTTCCATGCGCGTGGCTTCCACCCGCAATGCGGTAGCGGCCGCCGGATTGTACTTCACCTGCCGCGCCAGTTGCAGCGCCTCCAGGTAATTCTTGCTGAAGAAATAGCCGTGGCATAAAATCAATCGACTGACGTTCTCATCCAGTGTAAGATGATTCTCCAGTTGTTCTTCCGTGTCTTCCGGCGGATTCTGAATGGCATTCATTAATTGTTGCATACGCTCGCGTTCACCGGTCAACGCGTACAGAGCCAGCCCCATCCAATCGCGGTAGCGAATTAAGAACGCCGGAACCTCACCGGCCAGCGCCACATCCATGCGCGGTACCAATTGGGGATCGGTCCGACCGGTATAAAACAAATCGCCATAGGCAATCAGCAATTGAGCGGCTGGAGCTTGCGCAAACTCGGGATCGATTGCCAGCGCTTTACGCATGCGAATAGAAAGCTCCTGGCCCAGGCGAACATCCGAAACTCTACGCATTTGCTCCGTTTCCAGTTGCACTGGTAAATAGCGTCGACCGGTCAATTGCATTAAAGCGTGATCGGTAAACGGTATGCGGACGGCCATCTCGTAAAACACGAGCAAGCCCTGTAGATACTGTACGTCGGCCTGCGCCGGATCATTTTTTTCCAGGATATCCAGAACTCGACGCATCTCTTCTATATCCAGCAGTAACTCGTGGGGCGCTTCCCGGCCGATGCGTCCGGCAAATTCCTCCGCGCGATGCTGCATCCGGGGCAGCGTATCTCCGCTGTATGCGTAGTACAGATCGGGACCGTAGAAATAACCGGCCACGCCCGCTCCGGCTAATAACAATGCCGCCAGTATCAACCAGCGCAGAGATCCTTTCTTGTTCGCTTTTGAGTTTTCGTAGTACATGCAAACGATCTTTTTCGACAGGCATTCAGGAGGCGGCTTTGATTCGGGCGTGGCGTTTAATATATTTTTTAACACCTTCCGAATCGTGGGTGATGAATACGGGTACCGGGCGATCCGGCAGCAGCGGCACCAATGCTACGCCGCCGGGCTGAAATACAATCTGCTCCAGGTCGCCGGCGGAATACGAATAGCTGGCATTGCCGCAGTGAATCATGAACGTGCTGCCTTCGATAATCAGGGTTCCACGTCCCACCCGGCGTAGTTCCTGAAAGTAACGCACGGGCATGTCTTCCACCCGACCAATACGTCCAGGAATGCGCCGTCCGTGATCTTGATATAAAACGCCCCGGGTGATAAACTGCTCGGGTTCTTTCACCGCCGTACTCTCGGTGCGCGCTACAATTTTGAGCGCTTCCTGGAGCGTATCCGTATCAATGCGTTTAAATACGGTCGCCTGTTCGGGCGTCGGCACGCGGGCCGCCGGTTCAGTTGCCGCGTTCCGGGAGGCGCCGTCCGTTTCATGTGGACTGAAATCGGTACCTGCGGCTATGTCCGAAACGGCCGAATCGCCCGCGTCCGACTTCGATTGGGCCGACAAGCCCGGTTCCGCTCCCCGAACGGATGAATCCCGATTCGCACCGATGCCCGGGCCGGAGGACGTATAGATACCGTATCCTACATACGCCAGGCAGGCGGCTCCCACCAGGATTAACAATATGGCCAGGAAATAGAGCATGCGCATTCAGGTTATCGGTCGAAAAAATGGCCAACCGTACGATTTTTCGGTCCAGCCCGAAACCGGTGGCCCCATTTTTCACTGGCCAGACTACCTCAGACTTAAAAACACTACGAATCATGAACGTTTCAGAATTGATTAAGAAACTGGGCGCGGGATTGGTGATCGTCATTCTGATTATGATGATGGCGCTCATGTTCACCAACGTCAGCATGGACGACATTTCCAGGATTCTGGCGGGCGGTGGTAAAATCGGATCGTTCGGCGACAACGAAATCGACGCGCAAACCTTCGGTTATTACTACGAAGGTTGCAAAGAAATGCGCACGCGCCAGGAGATTCAACTGGCCCAGTACCGGGAACAGATGCCCGATATGGATTTTTCCCAGTTCATGCCCCAATTCAACATGGAAGACTGCATGCGCCGCTATCTGGAACAGACCTTTGCCCTGGCGACTATCGCGCGCCGCCTGGGCCTGGGAGTCAGCGAAGAGTTTGTGCAACGAGAAATTCTGGAACAGGCCCGGGAGTACGAACAGAGCCAGCAGACTTTACTGGATGAAGATAAAATGGATTTACGGGAATGGTACCAATTGCTGGCCAATCGTCATCCGGTAGAAGTGCGCCAGCGCGAGCGCATGGCTCAGATGGCTTCCGAAATTCTATCACGGCCCTTACACGTATCGGCGGCCCGCATCCGGGCGGAAGAATCCGCCACAGAAATCACCATGAACGTCCGGGTGATCCGATACAACGATACCATACTGTTAAATGAACTCAAAGAGAGCATTGAACCGACCGAAGAAGAGATTCGCGCAAAATACGAAGAAGAACGCCAAGAATTTGGCGAAGAAAACGCGCGGCCGTACGCCGACGAACGCAGCTTCGTTCGGGAACGTTTGCGCACCGAGCAGGCCCGTGCCCGTATGGCACAGGTGAAATCACAACTGGGTGCGCTTCGGGAAGGTGCTACTCTGGAAGACGTAACCCGCATTACGGGCATTCAACCATCAACCGCCACCGCCGTGAATCTCACGGACCTGAGTTCCATTCCCATGCAGGACGGCACTTACACCGACCTGGCGGTACCCGAAATGCTTCAGGCTCTATTGCCGGAGTTACGCGCTTCAACGGACGCTATTTTTGTCGGACCGCAGGAAAGCGGCGAAATGGTACTGTATGTCGAAGTCAGCAACGTAAGGATTCCACCCATCGCACCCCTGAGCGCGGAAACCCTGGCCGCGGACCGGGAAGCCGAAGGGCAGGCATTAACCGCGCAATATTCCGACTTTATTATGACCGAAGAAAAACGACGCGGCAACTTCCAATTGCACGTTAACCTGGAAAACGATCTGAATTGAAAGCGGAAGTAATCAATCCATTCTTGAATGCCACTACCACGGTATTTCAAGATCTATTAAAGGTCCCTCTGGTGCGGGGTCGCATGTTGTTGCGTTCTTCTCCGTTACCCTCCCACGAAGTGGCCATTTATTTAACCCTCAAGGGCAAGCACACCGGTACGGTGGTGTATTCCATGAACTTTGACGCGGCGTTGAAAATAGCGCATCGCCTGGTTCCGAGTCTAAAAAAAGAAGAGTTGATTAACGAATACCGCGATATCATCGGCGAAGTATCCAACATGATTACGGGCAATGCTCTACAGATTTTCATCAAGCAGGGTACCGACCTCGATTTGAGCGTACCCATGGTTCTGGATATTCGCACGCGCAAGCCGGAAGTTCATGAAGTGCAAACCGTATGCATTTATTTTTACTCGCGCTTCGGTTTATTGGAAACATTGATTGCGATGAAATGAACGCGTTCACTTTCATTTCGATTCTCTATTGTTC